>NZ_JBGCCM010000016.1:0-256669 GCF_041262085.1 Catenulispora sp. GAS73 | reverse complement strand
ACGAGCACGGTGCGGCAGAGCAGGCCGAGGCAGACCACGAGCACGGTGCGGCAGAGCAGGCCGAGGCAGACCACGAGCACGGTGCGGCAGAGCAGGCCGAGGCAGACCACGAGCACGGTGCGGCAGAGCAGACTGAATCGGATCGCCCGAGCGGTGTAGCGGGGCAGGCCGGGGCAAACCACGAGCCCGGCACAGCAGGCCAGACCGAGGCAGATCACGGGCCCGGCACAGCAGACCAGGCCAGGACAGACCACGAGCATGGTGCGGCAGAGCAGGTCGGAGCGAGTCACGAGCGCAGCGCGTCGGGTCAGGCCGAGGCCGACCGCGAGCACAGCGCGGCAGGACAGGTCGGGGAGGATCGCGGGCGCGGCACGGCGGGTCAGACCGAAGCGGATCGCGACCGCGGCACGGCAGAGCAGGTCGGAGCGAGCCACGAGCGCGACGCGGCGGGTCAGGCCGAAGCGGACCACGAGCACAGCGCGGCAGGACAGGTCGGTGCGGATCGCGAGCGCGGCACGGCAGAGCAGGTCGGGGCGAGCCACGAGCGCGGCGAGGCGGGTCAGGCCGAAGCGGACCACGAGCACAGCGCAGCGGGTCAGGTCGGGGCGGATCGCGGGCGCGGCGTGGCGGGGTTGGGTGCGCGGGTGGGGTCGGAGCTTGCTTCTTGGCTTTCTTCCCCCCTCCCCTCCCCCTCCCTCCCTCGTGGTGTTGCGTTGGTGGACACGGTTGATGGCGACGTGGCGGTTGTCGGGGCCGCGGACGTCGTTGTGGTGGTCGTGAGCGCGGAGCGCTATGCGGATGCTGGTGTGTGGCGGGTTTTGCGGCGGGTTCTTGCTTCGGGGGCTCCGATCGTCGTGGTGTTGGGGCGCGTTTCGATGGAGGTCGCGGAGGAGGTTGCCGGGGCCTTTGTCGAGTTGTTGCGGGTGAATGGGTTGGGGGCGGTTCCCTTCTTCGTGGTGGAGGAGGTTGGGAGTGGCGCGGAGCTCGGTGGGCAGACGGGCGCGCGTCGGGCTAGCGGCGAGGGCGCGGCTGACAGTCTGGAAAACAGCGAGGAGCCGGCGCGGGCGGCCGAAGGTTCGGAGCACGTCGCGCCGCAGCTCGGCGACGGGGTGGGGGCGGGTGTACGGCAGGCTGGCGAGTACTCGGAGCAGGCCGCCGTGTTGCTCGGAGGCGGCTCGGAGCACGGCATGGGGCAGCTCGGTGATGGCGGGGAGGGGGCCCGGGCCCGGGGCGCGGTCCTTGGCGGCAGCGGTGCTCTCGGTGTGGACGGAGGGCAGGGTGAGAGCGGGGCTGGGGTTGGGGTTCGCGCCCCGGGCGAGGGCGGCTATGGGGACGGCGGGCCTGAGCGCTCGGGGCCTGCCGGGGGGACGGGGATTGGGGTTGCGGGCGGGTCGGGGTCCGGAGCGGCGTTGGGAGCCGCGGCGGTGTTGGGGGTTGGGGGTGGGTCCGGGGCGGGGACTCGGCGTGGAGTTGAGGCTCCGTCTCGGTCTTCGTCTGTGATCGGGAACGAGACCCCGCTGGTGCCGGAGGCGGCGGTGGCGGGGCTTCGGGGGTGGCTCAGGGACGCGGGGGCGGACACCGCGGGGCGGGTGCGGATCGGGATGCTCGGGGTGGCCGGGCGGCTCGATTCCGTTGACAGGCTCGTGGGTGAGCTTGCTGATGCCTGGGAGGGGCAGCGGCTTGCTCTACAGGTATTGCATCAGGGTTTGGAGAGAGTGCATACCGCTGAACGGGTGAGGTTTCGGGGGGCTGTCGACGGTGGGGAGTTGTTAGGGGGTGAGGTGCGGATCCGGTGGCAGGAGTTGTTGGGTTCGGGGCGTGTCAGTGCCCTGTTCGAGGCGGAAGACGCCGGCCGGAAGGGCAGGAGGCGTAAGAAGGCTGAGGCGGACTGGAGCGCGCGCTTTCACAACCCGGCGGCGCACGACGCCACCACCGCCCCGCTGCGCGCCGCGCTCGTGGAGGCTGTGGCACGCGGGCACCGCGCCGCATTGGAGCGGGCCGCGCGCAAGACCGCCGACCAGTGGGAGCTGACGCCGGGCGCCCCGGAGCCCGATCCGATCGACGACGCCACCCGGCGGGCCACCGACCCGGCGCGGGCCGCGGCGGAGTGGCTCGATCATCTGCCGACGCTCATCCTCGACCAGGGACACTCACGGCGGACCACGCGCACGATCGGGCCGGCGGGTGCGCACATTCGCAGTGCGGCGTTGGTGTTGGGGGTCGCGGCGCTGGCGGGGAATGAGACCGGGAACGGAGAGGGCGATCCCGCCGCGACCGCCGCGGTAGGGCTCCTGCGCACGATGTTCGGGAACGAAGACGCCGATCGCCTTCTGACGACAGCCACCACCGCGCTGAAGGACGGCAACGCACGCCTGCTGGAACGCGCCTCCGAGCCCCATCGAGCGCAGCTGGCTGCCTACAACCTAGATCCGCTCCACGCCCAGGCACTCGCCGAGGCCCGTGCGGCAGTGGCTCGGGCGCGGAACGAGGGAGACTGAGATGGATGCCGACGTCGAGGAGATGAAGATCGAGGCGGGTAAGGCCGAGGCCCATTTCGGGAACGCCGAAGGCAAAATTGGGAACGTGGACGTTCACGCCCGGCAGGAACCATCAGACGCACACCCGAGCGTGCCGATGCCGGCGATCGGTGGAGGGTCGAGGGTGCTCACCGGACGGCTGGGCAGGCTTGAGGCCCTCCTAAAAGAGACCGACCAGCGACTGTCCGACTTCACCGCGCAGGAGGCGGACCGCATCCTGCGCCGCGTCCACGAGCGCATCGCACTCTCCCCCGACCACGTCGTGACAGCCATCGCCGGGTCGACAGGCAGCGGCAAGTCGTCGCTCTTCAACGCACTGATCCGCTTCGAGCTGGCTCCGGTCGGCGCCATACGACCGACTACCACGACCGGTCTGGCCTGCATCTGGGACCCGGAACACGCCGAAGCCGCGGCCGCGCTCCTGGACCGCATCGGCGTTGCGACGAATAACAGGATCCTGCGAGGATCGCTGCTTGATGGCGCGAGCCGTACAGCAGAACCCGAACTCACGCCGCTCGTCTTGATAGACCTCCCCGACCACGACTCCGCCGTCCGAGCGCACCGCGACGAAACAGACAAGGCCACCGCCGCCGCCGACCTGCTCCTGTTCGTCACCGACCCGCAGAAGTACGCCGACGCCTCCTGGCACGAGCGCTACCTCCGCCACCTCGGCCACCACCAGGAGACGCTGGTCGTCGTCCTCAACAAATGCGACGAGCTGGCGCCGAGCGACGCGCGCGCGTGCGCCGAGGACCTCAGAAGGATCCTCACTGAATCAGGGCTCGCCGATGTGCCGGTTCTGCTGACGTCGACCCGGACCGGAGAGGGCCTCCAGCAGCTCAGAGAGCTGATAGTCTCCCGCGTCCGCCGCAAGCAGGCCGCCCTGCTTCGCAGCGAGGCGGACGTCGACCGCGCCGCCACGCTCATCGCCGCCGAGCTCGCACCCCGGGACGTCCACGCGCCGGAAAGCCTGTCGCCGCAAGCGAAATCCGCGACGCTCCTGGCCATCGGCGACAGCACCAGCATGCAGGCTCTGTCAGACCTCATCGACGCCACCTACCGCCGCCGCGCCTCGGCGGTCACCGGCTGGCCGGTCCGGCACGCCGTCATGACCCTGATATCCCGCTTCCGAGGCGGCGAGGCGGCCCGCTACACCCCCTGGGCCGGTGCGGTGGCCGGCGAGCCAGCGCCGCCCCCGATCCAGCACGGGGACGTCGAGCACGCCGTCGCCGACGCCGTGGACCGCGTCGCCGGGGCCATGCCGCCGCCGTGGGCGAAGGAGATGCACCGCATCGGGGATCGCTGCGTAAAGAGCCTGTCGGAGACGCTGGACGCCACCCTGTCGGGTACGGAGGTCGGCCCGCGGCTCGTCCCCCGCTGGTGGACCACCGTGCAGGTGCTGCACTGGATGCTGATGACCGCGGCGCTCGTCGGCGTCGGCGGCGCCATCGCCTACGCGGCGTCCGGCGGCGGCAAGGACTCCAGTCTGCCGGACACCGGTCCGGTGCCGTTCCCGTTGCTCGTGGCGGTCGTGGCCCTCGTCGCCGGGGCGCTGTTGGACCTGCTGTGCCGTCCGGCCGCACGTCGCGCCGCCGCGCGGCTCCGAGTGAAAGTCGCCGAACGCATGGCCGAAAGGGTGCGGGGCGCAGCCGACCAGCTGCTGTTCGCCCCGCTCGTCACGGAACATGAACGGTATGTCAGAGCCTGGACCCTGACTCAGGGACTTGTCAGGAAGACTTGAGAAAAGAGCGTGCCCCTGCCCGGCGGGGGACAGGGGCACCTCCATAGTAAGTACCCTTATTCAGGGAGGGAAGCCACTCCCGGGGCCAGGAATCGGTGGCCGGTGACGATTTCCGACACCCCGGCCCGGTCCAGGTACGGCGTGATGCCGCCGAGGTGGAACGGCCAGCCGGCGCCGAGCAGCATGCACAGGTCGATGTCCTGCGCCTCGCCGACCACGCCCTCGCTGAGCATCAGGTCGATCTCCTGCGCCATCGCCTTCAGGGCACGGTCGCGGAGCTGCTCCTCGGTCGAGGGGGAGTCGCCGGGCTGGAACAGCTCCAGGACCTCCGGGTCGATGACCGGGACGCCGGTGTCCCACTTGTAGATCGCCTTCTTGCCGGCGGCGACCAGCTTCGCCAGGTTCGGCGAGACCTGGAAGCGGTCCGGGAAGGCGGTGTGCAGGGTCTCGGCGACGTGCAGCGCGACGGCCGGGCCGACGAGCTCCAGGAGCACGAACGGCGACATCGGCAGGCCCAGGGGCTCCAGCGCGCGGTCCGCGACCTCGATCGGCGTGCCCTCGTCCACGGCCGCGGTGACCTCGCCGAGGAAGCGGGTCAGCAGCCGGTTCACGACGAACGCCGGGGCGTCCTTGACCAGCACGCAGGACTTCTTCAGCGTCTTGCCGACCGCGAACGCGGTGGCCAGCGAGGCGTCGTCGGTCTGCTCGGCGCGCACGATCTCCAGCAGCGGCAGCACGGCCACCGGGTTGAAGAAGTGGAAGCCGACGACCCGCTCGGGGTGCTGGAGCTTGGAGGCCATCTCGGTGACCGACAGCGAGGAGGTGTTGGTGGCCAGCACGCAGTCCTCCCGGACCACGGCCTCGACCTCCGCGAACACCTGCTGCTTGACCGACATCTCCTCGAACACGGCCT
This sequence comes from Catenulispora sp. GAS73, assembly GCF_041262085.1. Lineage (NCBI taxonomy): Bacteria > Bacillati > Actinomycetota > Actinomycetes > Catenulisporales > Catenulisporaceae > Catenulispora > Catenulispora sp. GAS73. The sequence continues at coordinate 251,478 of NZ_JBGCCM010000016.1, read as the reverse complement.
CGATGACCAGGTCCGCGTCGGCGAATGCGTCCTTGGTCAGCGAGCCCGACACCAGAGCCTTGAGACGGTTCGCCTGGTCCTGGTTGAGGCGGCCCTTGAGCTGGAGCAGACCGATCTGCTCGTGCACGTAGCCGACGCCCTTGTCCACGCGCTCCTGGTCGATGTCGGTCATCACGACCGGCACCTGCAGCCGCTGCACGAACAGCAGCGCGAACTGCGAGGCCATCAGGCCCGCGCCGACCACGCCGACCTTGGTCACCGGCCGCGCCAGGTCCTTGCTCGGCGCGCCGAACGGCTTCTTCGCACGCTTCTGGTTCAGGTTGAACGCGTACAGGCCGGCCCGCAGCTCGTTCGTCATGATCAGGTCGGCGAGCGCCTCGTCCTCCAGCGCGAAGCCCTCGTCGTTCGAGCCGGTGGCCATCTTCTCGATGATGTCCAGGGCGCGGTACGGGGCCGGGGCGGCGCCGTGCACCTTCGAATCAGCGACCTGACGTCCGCGGGCCACGGCGGCGGCGTAGTCCTCGGCCGTGAACTGCTTGCGCTCAACGGTGATTGAGCCGTTGATGACCTGCTCGGCCCACGCCAGCGACTCCTCCAGGAAGGCGACCGGCTCGAACATGACGTCGGCGATCCCGAGCTCGAAGGCCTTGGGGCCCTTGAGCATCCGGTTCTGCGACAGCGCGTTGTCGATGATGACGGTCACCGCGGCGTCGGGGCCGATCAGCTTCGGCAGCAGCGTGCAGCCGCCCCAGCCGGGCACCAGGCCGAGGAAGCACTCGGGGAAGGCCAGCGCCGGGACGCCGGAGGAGGTGCTGCGGTAGGTGCAGGCCAGCGCGACCTCGACGCCGCCGCCCATGGCCGCGCCGTTGACGAACGCGAAGGAGGGCACCGGCAGCGCGGACAGACGCTTGAAGGTGTCGTGGCCGGCCTTGGCGATGGCCAGGGCCTGGTCGCGGTTCTTCACGACCTCGACGCCCTTGAGGTCGGCGCCGACGGCGAAGATGAACGGCTTGCCGGTGACGCCGACGCCGACGATCTCGCCGTTCTCGGCCGCGGCCTCGACCGTGTCAATGGCCTGACCCAGCTGGACGAGCCCGCCGGGGCCGAAGGTGTTCGGCTTGGTGTGGTCGAAGCCGTTGTCCAGCGTGATGAGGGCGAACTTGCCGGAGTGGCCGGGCAGGTCGAAGAACTGGACCGGGGCCTTGGTGACGACCTCGTCCGGGAAGAGCTCCGTGGCCAGAGCTGTCAGGTCCTGAGTCACTTCGACTCTCCGTTCCAGTGGGGGTTCTCCCAGATGACCGTTCCGCCCATGCCGATACCCACACACATCGAGGTCAGGCCGTAGCGCACCTCGGGGTGCTCCTCGAAGTGCTGCGCCAGCTGGGTCATCAGCCGGACGCCGGAGGAGGCCAGCGGGTGGCCCATGGCGATGGCGCCGCCGAAGGGGTTCACGCGCTCGTCGTCGTCGGCGATGCCGAAGTGGTCCAGGAAGGCGACGACCTGAACAGCGAAGGCCTCGTTCAGTTCGAACAGGCCGATGTCCTCGATGGTCAGACCGGCCTTGGCCAGCGCCTTCTCGGTGGCCGGGACCGGGCCGATGCCCATGACCTCCGGCTCGACGCCGACGTAGGCGTAGGACACCAGGCGCATGCGGACCGGCAGGCCCAGCTCCTCGGCGACGTCCTCGGCGGCCAGCAGGCACGCGGTGGCGCCGTCGTTGAGGCCGGCGGCGTTGCCTGCGGTGACGCGGCCGCGGACCCGGAAGGGGGTCTTCAGCGCGGCGAGGTCTTCGACGGTGGTGCCGGGGCGGGGCGGCTCGTCCGCGGTGACCAGGGCGTAGCCGTTCTCGGCGTGCCGCGCGGACATCGGGACCAGGACGTCCTGGAACTTGCCGGCGGCCAGGGCCTTGGCGTACTTCTCCTGGGACGCGGCGGCGAAGGCGTCGCAGCGTTCCTTGGTCAGCTCCGGGTAGCGGTCGTGCAGGTTCTCCGCGGTGGAGCCCATGACCAGCGCCGAGGGGTCGACCAGCTTCTCGGCGACGATCCGCGGGTTCGGGTCGACGCCCTCGCCCATCGGGTGCCGGCCCATGTGCTCGACGCCGCCGGCGACGACCACGTCGTAGGCGCCGAAGGCGATGCCGCCGGCGGTGGTGGTGACCGCGGTCATCGCACCGGCGCACATGCGGTCGATGGAGTAGCCGGGGACGGTCTTCGGCAGGCCCGCGAGCAGCCCCGCGACCCGCCCCAGGGTCAGGCCCTGGTCGCCGATCTGGGTGGTGGCGGCGATCGCCACGTCGTCCACGCGGTCGGCCGGGAGCTGCGGGTTACGCTGCAGCAGCTCACGAATGCAGCGGATGACCAGGTCATCCGCCCGGGTCTCGGCATACACGCCCTTGGGGCCCGCCTTGCCGAACGGGGTACGGACGCCGTCGACGAAGACTACTTGTCGGACGGCCCTCTGGGTCTGAGGCACGTTGGCTCTCCTCCACGCGGAACGGTTCTGCGACCATGCTACTCACGAGTAACAAGGTTCGGCGAGCGCGGGGTGAGGTGAGTGCGGTCACGGCGCCGGACGGCACCTCGCGACGGACGACGAGCGCGGCTCGCTTGGATCGGGCCGCGCTCGTCTGTCGCAGGTGAGGCACCTTGCCGGGTGTCAGGTACCGGGCATCAGGTACCGGGCATCAGGTACCGGGCATCGCGTGCCAGTCGCGGGGCGCCGGGTGCCGTCAGACCGCGACGGGCTCGCCGGACAGCTTCGCGGCCAGCTCCCGCGCCTTCGCGTCGGCGTCGGCCAGGGCGGCGGCGCGCGACGCCTCGGCCAGCGGGATCAGCTCGGCCATCGCCGGGACCGTCGGGGCCAGCGTGAGCTCGATGGTGATGAACTCCGGCTCGATGCCGAGGTGCGCGGAGAAGACTCCGGCGAGGTAGTTCTTCACGAACTCCATGCCCTCGCGCGGCGTGCCGGGCTCGTAGGAGCCGCCGCGGGACGCCACGATCACGACCGGCTTGCCGGCCAGCGACTGCGTGCCCTCACCGAGGGTGCGGCCGGCCATGATGACGTGGTCGATCCAGGCCTTCAGCGAGGAGGCGAGGCCGAAGTTGTACATCGGGGCGCCGATAAGGATCGCGTCGGCGTTCTCGGCCTCCTCGATCAGCGCCAGCCGGGCGGCGTGCGCGGCGGCCTGGGCCTCGCTGTGGGTGGACGGGTCGGAGAACGCAGCAGAGACGGTTGTCACGTTCATGTGCGGCAGCGGCTCGGCGGCCAGGTCGCGGTAGACGATGGTGCCGTCCGGGTGCGCCTCGCGCCAGGCGTCGGCGAACGCGGTGGTGACGGTGCGGGAGGCGGAGGCCTCGCGGGGGAACAGAGACGCGTCGATGTGCAGCAAAGAAGCCACGGATACTCCCTCAGCTCGATGGTTACCTTTTGTGCGTGGCATCATGATGAGTGATTATTGAAGGGTCTACAAAAGGCACATCGACATGCGGCCAGGCACACGCAGGTAACCGTCCTGGTCGACCCGCGAGGAAGGAACGGGATCAGAGGAGATGGCGGAGAGGAGATTGGACCCGCCGACCGCCTGCCAGGAGGTCGGGCCGGAGGGCCGGATGGTGCGCAGCGTGCTCGACCGCATCGGCGACAAGTGGGGCCTGATGATCATCGGCAACCTGAACCGGGGCCCGCAGCGGTTCGGCGCGCTGCAGATGGCGATCGGCGGGATCTCCCAGCGGATGCTGACGCTGAACCTGCGGCAGCTGGAGCGGGACGGGCTGATCTCGCGGACCGTCTACGCCGAGGTGCCGCCGCGCGTGGAGTACGAGCTCACGGAGATGGGGCACAGCTTGCTGGTCCCGGTGCTGGAGCTGGTGAACTGGGCCGCGGACAACGCCGAAGGGATCGAGAAGCATCGGGACGCTTATGACGCCGGCGCTGCCGCGGCGGGTTGAGCAGGGTACTGACTCCCGCTACGGACCGATCTGCGGGGGACCGCCTTGAACGGCCTGGCCTGTGTTCACATCAGTGACATAGACCTGGGTGGTGTACGCGGACAGGGGGCGCATAACGAACTCCCCTTCGGGCAGGACGCGCTCCCCGATCCTGAGGTCTGGACTCGGAAGGCTCGGGACCGCGACGTGATATCCGGGTGCTGCGAGCACGAAGGCCGTGTAGGCGACATCGGGACGTGCGCCACTCGGCAGGGGCGTGGGAAGCGGTGAAGGCGGCACGGTGCTCTGTCCCAGATCTACCTGGCCGACGTAGTCGACGTACAAAGTCGTCGCGGAACTCGGCACAGCCTTCTGTGTGCGGTAAACCAGGCCGGCAGCCGGTCTGGACGTGAGGTCCGGGCTGGTCAACCACGCCGTCATGCACCGGCCGTCGGTGCCGCGCCCACTGAGCACGACGACCGTGAACGGCTGCGGGGCATACCCCGACCCGGCGCTTGAGTCGGCGTAGAGGACTGACACATCGCTGTGCTCGCCTGCGGCTGCCTTCCAGGCGGAGGCCGCTTCCCGCTTAAGCGTGGAGTCCAGGGCCGAAGCACCGCGCGGGGTCCACGGAAGACACGCGGCGGGCGGTCCGGATGGAGACGCCACCGACCCGTTCGCATGACCGTGCACACCGGCCGCCCACCCGACCGTGGCGATCACGGCGACCGAGGCCGTGGCTCCGACGACGCCGGCGGTGCGTCGCCGTCGCCGGATGGCCGTGCCGCGGACGATGGCCGATCGCGCCGGCTCGGTGGACGGTGGGCATGAAGACGCCAGGTCGTTCATCAGGCGGACGATGTCAGGGCCCTCAGTCATGGTGCGGACCTCCCGTGCGGCTGGTCACGTGGTGCGGTCGATTCGCGAGCGAAGTGGTCCCGCAGGCGGCCCAGCCCTCGTGATGAGAGCGTCTTGACCGTGCCTACGGAGCAGCCCATGGCGCGGGCGGCGTCCGCCTCGCTGAGTTCGCTGTAGTAGCGCAGGACCACGGCGACCCGCTGCCGCGGCGTCAGCGTGGCGAGTGCTTGGCGCAGGACGGCCCGATCGTCGACCCGGCCGAGGTCGGCGTCCCGGCCGACGACGTCCGGAAGCACCGCGGCCGGGTGTTCGCCCCACCACCTTCGGCGTCGTTGGCCGAGATGGGTCGTGACGAGGACGCGCTGGGCGTAGGCGTCGACGTTCTCGGCCGCCGCGACCCGGCGCCAGGAGGCGTAGAGCCTCGCCAGCGTAGTCTGCAGCAGGTCCTCCGCAGCGTGCACATCACCGGTGATCAGGAATGCGGCTCGCTTGAGCTGCTGCGACCTTCCTCTGACGAACTCGGTGAACTCATCATCGATGCTGTTCAGGTTCCTGCCCTCCCGGGTGGACGCGCCTCTGAACATTCGATGCGTTGGCGATCGGCTTACGTTGACAGGGAAGGCCCCGGCCGGAACAGCGCCCGATCAGAGCAGGACCCAGAGCGGGACCCAGAGCAGGACCCTCACTCCCCCGGCCCGGCAGCCGCCCGCCCCGCCACCTCCCGCAGCGCCTCACCGATCGTGGGCGCCGTCAGCTGCACCTGCCACGGCCGCGCGCCGGCGCCGGCCAGGAAAGCCGCCACCTGCTCGTCGCTCGGGTCCACCACCGGAGGGGCCCAGCACAGGCGGCGCAGGGAGTCCGGCGCCAGCAGGTTCTCCACCGGAAGCGTGTACTGCGCGGCCAGGGTGCCGACCGCCTCGCGAGCGGCCGTCAGGCGCTCCGCCGCCGCCGGGTCCTTGTCCGCCCAGGCGCGGACCGGGGGCGGCCCGTCGGAGGGGGCGGCGCCGGGCTTCGGGAGTTCGCCGTCCTTCAGTTGGCGGGCCCGGGTCAGCGCGTCGAAGTAGCGCGGCACGTCTCCTGAGCGCATTCGGCCGCTGAAGCCGGGGATGGTGCGCATCTGGGCCGCGGTGCCGGGCAGGGACAGGGCGGCGTCGATGATCGCCTGGTCCGGGAGGACGCGGGTCGGTGTCATGTCGCGGCGGCGGGCCAGTTCGTCGCGCGACTCCCACAGGGCACGGACCACCGCGAGTTGGCGGGGGCGGCGGACCTTGTGCAGGCCGGAGGTGCGGCGCCAGGGTTCGGCGCGGGGCTTGGGCGGCGGGGCGCTGGCGACGGCGTCGAACTCCTGGTGGGCCCAGTCGAGCTTGCCGGCGGCGCGGAGTTCGTCCTCGATGATGTCGCGGACCTCGACCAGGACCTCGACGTCGAGTGCCGCGTAGCGCAGCCAGGCCTCCGGGAGGGGCCGGGTGGACCAGTCGGAGGCCGAGTGGCCCTTCTCCAGTTCCAGCTTCAGCACCTCTGCGACCAGCGGGCCCAGGCCCACGCGCTCGTGGCCGCCGAGGCGGGCGCCGAGCTCGGTGTCGAACAGGCCGCCGGTGCCGTCGTCGCGGCGGGTCGGCGGGTGCATGCCGACCTCGGCCAGGCAGGCCAGGTCCTGGGAGGCGGCGTGCAGCACCCACTCGGCGCCGGCCAGCGCCGGGCCGTCGCCGGCCAGGGCCGACAGGTCCGGGCAGGCGATCGGGTCGATGAGGAACGTGCCGGCGCCCTGGCGGCGTATCTGGACCAGGTAGGCACGCTGGCTGTACTTGTAGCCGCTGGCCCGCTCGGCGTCCACGGCGACCGGGCCGGTGCCGGCCGCCAGCGCCTCGACGGCGGCGGCCAGCGCCGGCGCCGTGTCGGTCACCGGCGGCAGGCCTTCACGCGGTTCCAGCAGCGGGACCAGGCCGAGCGGCGCTTCGGCGGCCTTCGGGGTCTGCTCGGGGCTCGCCGGTCCGCCCGGCGTACTGGAACTCGTCACGCCCTTACAGTAACGACCGCCGTCAGTGAATGGTCCCGCCGCGCAGCGCGACCGCGACCATGCCGGCCCGGTCGCCGGTGCCCAGCTTGCGGGCGATGCGCGCCAGGTGGCTCTTCACGGTCAGCGCCGAGAGCCCCATGGCCTGTCCGATGGCCTTGTTCGAGCGGCCGTCGGCGACCAGCCGCAGCACCTCGATCTCCCGGGCCGACAGGTCGCGGCAGCCGGCGTGCGCGGCTTGCGCGGCGCCGTTCGCCCCGGCAAGGGCGGCCGCTCCCGGCGGCAGGCCGCCGGTCGGGCGGACCCGGTTGGCGCTGGCGGCGTGCACGCCGGTCAGCCCCGGACGCCCGGCGGTGACCGGGCGCGCCCCGGTGATGACGAAGCCGCGGACGCCCGAGGCCAGGGCGGCACGGACCGCCCCGGCGTCGTCGGCCGCGGACACGGCCAGACCGCCGGCCCAGCCGGCCGCGCGCATCTCGGCCAGCAGTTGCAGGCCGGACCCGTCCGGCAGATGGATGTCCACGACGGCCAGATCGCGTGTGGCGGACATCCTGCTGCGTGCCTCGGCGGCGGTCTGCGCCTCAAGGACGTCGCGGACGCCCAGCGCCCACAGGTGCCGGGTCACCGACTGGCGTACGCGGGGGTCGGCCACGACGACCATCGCGGTCAGGCGCGCCGGCCGGTATGCGATCAGGTTGGCGGTGTTGTCGACGAGTACCGACACCGAACCTCCTCCTGGGGGTGCTGCGAGCTTGTGCTCAGCGGCCGCGTCCGCTCGGTAGCGGATCGGTCCATTCAGGTCATCGGCAGATCAAGCAGGCACCTTTAGGGCCAATGCCCGCAAGTTCACAGAACGGGACGGTGTCGGGCATATGATTATCGGAAAAGGCGCTCTGAGCTGCGGTGATGCGACCTGGGGCGGATCATAGTGACCCTGGGCGAGACTCAGTGACTCAGAGTGATCGAGCCGGTCCGCAAGCGTCGGACGTGCAGTTCCGCGACCGATGGGGCGGAACGGGCCGAAGGGGCTCGGGGCTGGGCCGTCCGGTGGAACCGGCTGGGCTGATCAGGTGAGGGTCACGTAACACAATGAGGCTGGCGCGACCGGCGATCAGGGAGTACCAGGAGTACGGGGAGTAGCTGAAGGAGCCGGAGTAGCCGAAGAAACAGCCGGAGTGGGCGGAATCAGCGCCGGGATCCGGCCGGCGGCAGGTTCGCGACACCCTCGTACTCCGGCGGCAGGCCCGCGCACATCATCATCAGAGCGCACCAGGCCTGAAGATGCGCGGCGAAGTCGATGCCGTCGGGGCCGGGCACCGGGGTCCAAGACGCTCGGATCTCCACGGCGGTGGTCGCCGGACGGCCGGACAGGCCCCCGAAGCCGCGCGAGGACGACCGGGAGACCGTGCCGCTCTCGGCCACGAAGGGGGCGTCGTGCTCGGCGAGCGCGTCCATCAGCCAGGACCAGGCGACCTCGGCCAGCAGCGGGTCCTCGGCGATCTCCGCTTCCAGGTCCGCCTCGACCAGCACCACGACCCGCCACGCGCCGCGCCACTCCTCGTGCCCGCCGGGCCGGTGCAGCAGCACCAGGCGGCCGGTGGCCAGGTCCTCCTCGCCGGCGACCACGCCGCCGCCGACGGCGTGCGTGAACGGGGCCAGGTTCACCGGGGCCGGCAGCTCGTCGAGTTCTATCGCGGCCGGTGGGGACGCCGCCGACAGGGCGGCGACGGCCTCCGCGAACTCCCGCGGGTCGCCCGCGCGGCTGGGTGCCATGGGTGAAGCGTACGCCGCCCCGGCTCACGGCCGACGGGAGGCGCGCTGGCGCGGGGCCGACGCGAAGTGCCGGCGCGGGGCGCGGGGCGCCGGCCATGCCGACGCCTCGTCGGGAACCGCCCGGAAAACAGCAAGACCCGGGCATCGGCCACCCCGGCGAACGTGCGACCATCAAAGGGTGACCGACGACAGGAGCGAAGCCGTGCATGACAGCGTGACCGTCACCGAGGTCCCGGGTCCGCGCGGCGAGGCCGCCCCGGGCGCGTCCCGCGGTGCCGCCCACGACAGCGACTTCCTGCGCGCCGCGCGGCGCGAGCCCGTCAGCCACACCCCGGTGTGGTTCATGCGCCAGGCCGGCCGCGCGCTGCCGGAGTACAAGAAGGTGCGCGCCGGGATCCCGATGCTGGACTCCTGCTTCCGGCCGGACCTGGTGACCGAGATCACGCTGCAGCCGGTGCGCCGCTACGGCGTGGACGCCGCCGTCTTCTTCAGCGACATCGTGGTGCCGCTCAAGGCGATCGGCGTGGACGTGGAGATCGTGCCGAACGTCGGCCCGGTGTTCGCGAACCCGGTCCGGGACTTCTCCGACCTGGACCAGATCCGTCCGCTGGACGCGGCCGCGGACTTCTCGTTCGTGGCCGAGGCGGTCGGGCAGCTGGTCGGCGAGCTCGGCGCGACCCCGCTGATCGGCTTCGGCGGCGCCCCGTTCACGGTGGCCAGCTATCTCATCGAGGGCGGGCCGTCGAAGAACCATGAGAAGACCAAGGCGATGATGCTCGGCGAGCCGGAGCTGTTCGCCGCGCTGCTGGACCGGCTGGCCGACCTGACCGCCGCGTTCCTGCGGGTACAGATCGAGGCCGGCGCGAGCGTGGTGCAGCTGTTCGACTCCTGGGCCGGCGCTCTGGCGCCGCGCGACTACGAGCGCTACGTCATGCCGCACAGCGCGAAGGTGCTGGCCGCGGTGGCCGATCTCGGCGTGCCGCGCATCCACTTCGGCGTCGGTACCGGCGAGCTGCTGCCGCTGATGGCGGGCGCGGGCGCGGACGTGATCGGCGTGGACTGGCGGGTACCGCTGGACGAGGCCTCGCGCCGCGTCGGGCCGGAGTACGCGGTGCAGGGCAACCTGGACCCGTCGGTGATGTTCGCGCCGTGGCCGGTGATCGAGACCCGGGTGCGCGAGATCCTCGCCGAGGGCGCGCGGACCCCGGGCCACATCTTCAACCTGGGACACGGTGTGACGCCGGACATGGACCCGGACCGGCTGACCCGGGTCGTCGAGCTGGTGCACGAGGCTTCAGCGCGCTGACGCCGGCGCGCAGGAACGGCACGGAAGGCACGGAAGGGGCCGCGGCGGTGGGCGCGACACAGGGGGCTGCGATGACCGGGCAGACAGCGTCTCAGGGTTCGACGTCGGGCCGCGGGCCCCGACCGGGACCGGGCACCGTGGCCGTGATCGGCGGTGGTGTCTCGGGGCTGGCGGCGGCCTGGTACGTGAAGCAGGCCCTGCCGGACGCGGCGGTGACGGTCTTCGAGGGCTCGCCGCGGCTCGGCGGCAAGCTTGCCGTCGCCGAGGTCGGCGGGGTCCGGGTGGACCTCGGCGCCGAGTCGATCCTGAACCGGCGGCCCGAGGCGGTCGATCTGGCGCGCGCCGTGGGCCTGGCCGACGACATCGTGCATCCGGCGACGGCCTCGGCCTCGGTCTGGAGCCGCGGCGAGCTGGTGCCGATGCCCAAGGGGCACCTGATGGGCGTCCCGGGCGATCCGAGCGTCCTGACCGGGCTGCTGTCGGCGGCCGGACTCAGGCGCGCCGAGGCGGGACCCGCGCTGCCGTCCCGCTCCCGGCTGCGCACCGAGGCCGAGACGGACGACATCGCGGTCGGCGGATACGTGGCCGAGCGGTTCGGGCGCGAGGTCGTGGACCGGCTGGTCGAGCCGCTGCTCGGCGGGGTCTACGCGGGCCACGCGGACGAGATCTCGTTGCGCGCCGCGGTTCCGGCGCTGGTGCCCGCGTTCGAGTCGGGCCAGCCGCTGGACGAGGCGGTGTCGAAGATCCTGGCCGCGCAGGCCGGGGCGGCCAGTCCCAAGCCGGTGTTCGCGGGCATCCGTGGCGGCGTGGGACGGTTCCCGGCCGCGCTGACAGAGTCCTGCGAGAGCGTGGGCGTCACGATCCGGCGCGAGACGATGGTCAGGGAACTGACTCGGACCGCCGAGGGCTGGCGGCTGGTCTCCGGTCCGGTGCCGTCGCCGGTGGCGCACGAGTTCGACGCGGTGATCGTGGCGGTGCCGGGCGCTCCGGCCGCGCGGTTGCTGAAGGACGCCGCGCCGGCTGCGGCCGCGGAGCTCTCAGGGATCGAATACGCCTCGGTCGCGCTGGCCACATTCGTGTTCGACGACGCGGCGCTTCCCGCCGGGAGCGGCTTCCTCGTACCGCCGGCGGACGGACGGTTCATCAAGGCTTCGACGTTCTCCAGCGTCAAGTGGTCGTGGCTCGGCGAGTCCGGCAAGACGGTGGTGCGGGCGTCGGTGGGACGGCATCGCGAGACGGCCGATCTGCAGCGTGAGGACGGCGAGCTGGCGGCGTTGGCGCTGGCCGACGTCCGGACCGCGATCGGCGAGCCGGACGCGATCGGCGAGCCCGTCGACTGGCACGTGCAGCGCTGGGGCGGCGGGCTTCCGCAGTACGCGGTCGGGCATGTGGCGCGCGTGGAGCGGATCCGCTCGGCGGTGGCGGCGCAGCCGGGGCTGGCGGTGTGCGGGGCGGCCTACGACGGCGTCGGGATCGCGGCGTGCGTCGCCTCGGCGCTCCGCGCGGCGCGGGAAATCAGTGCCGGGCCGCAGAGCCCGGAACACCCATAAGGAAGAATGGCGACATGAGCGACAGCGGTAACGAAACCCAGGACGAGCGCCCCGGTGGTGTGGTCAGCAGCGTCCGCATCGGCAAGCGCGCGGTGGAGCTGAACGAGGTCACGCGCTACGCGCTGTGGAGCGTGTTCAAGGTGCGGCAGGACCTGCCGGCCTCCGACGACGCGCGCGCCGACCTCGCCGCCGAGGTGGAGACCCTGTTCGAGGCGCTGGCCAAGGACGACGTGGTGGTGCGCGGGAGCTACGACGTGGCCGGCTTCCGGCACGACGCCGACTTCATGTTCTGGCTGCACGCCGAGACCTCCGACGCGTTGCAGGACGCCTACCAGCGCTTCCGCCGCACGGCGTTCGGCCGCCTGACCGAGCCGGTGTGGTCCCAGATGGCGCTGCACCGCCCGGCGGAGTTCAACAAGAGCCACGTCCCGGCGTTCGTCGCCGACGAGACGCCGCGCGGCTACATCGCGGTGTACCCCTTCGTCCGCGGCTACGAGTGGTACCTGCTGGAGGACGCCGAGCGCCGCCGCCTGCTCGCCGAGCACGGGATGATGTCGCGCGAGTACCCGGACGTGCGGGCGAACACGGTGCCGTCGTTCGCGCTCGGCGACTACGAGTGGATCCTGGCGTTCGAGGCCGACGCGCTGGACCGGATCGTGGACCTGATGCGGCACCTGCGCGGGTCGGAGACCCGGCGGCACGTGCGCGAGGAGGTGCCGTTCTACACCGGGAAGCGGCGCTCGATCGCGGAGATCGTCGCGGCGCTGCCGTAAGTCAGTAGTACCAGACCTCGACGCCGCTGTGGTGCGAACACGTGCCCTGCGGCGTCGTGCTGTAGCTGTAGGTGCCGTCGTGGCACAGGGCGCCGGCGCCGCTCGGATGGGGTTGGCCGGCGCCGCAGGTGGCCGTGCCCTCGTCGATGGTCGCGTGGTGCATGCAGGTCGCGGCCTCGGTGGTCGGCGCGGGCGGCGGCGCGGTGGTGTGCGAAGGCGGTGCGGCGGCCGAGCTGGTCGGTACGGTGTGCGTCGCCGACGACATCGGTACCGCGACCGCCGTGTGCGTGCTCGACGGGGTGGTCGTGCTGGTACTCATGCTCTGCGAAACGCTCACCTGCGCCAGCGCAACGCCGAACCTGAGGTCGTCGACTGCAGGCCGCTGTCGAAACCGTGATCGCGCACGCTAAAACCAGCGTCCACCTGTGGCGGTGCATGGGGTTCCCCTCCCGAAGAGCCGGCGTGGGTGGCCGGCTGGGAGAAGGCAAGTATCAAGACACGCAATCAGGACCGGTATCAGGGCACGAACCGATACCCGGTCCCGTACTCCGTCATCAGATGCCGCGGGTTCTGCGGGTCGTCCTCCAGCTTGCGCCGCAGCCGCGCCATGTGGAACCGCAGGTAACCGGCCTCGCCGGTGTGGCTGTTCCCCCACACGTCCGCCAGCAGGCGCGCGGTGCTCACCAGCTGCCCGGGGTGCCGCAGCAGGATCTCCAGCAGCGCCCACTCGGTTCGCGTCAGGCGGACCGGGTCGCCCTCGCGGGCCACGCTGTGCGCCACCAGGTCGATGTCGCAGCTGCCCAGGCGGACCGAGCTGGTCTCCGCGCCGGCGACGCCGGCGTTGGCCTGCTGGTGGCGGCGGATCACGGCGCGCAGCCGGGCCAGCAGCTCCTCCATGGCGAAGGGCTTGGTCACGTAGTCGTCGGCGCCGGCGTCGAGCGCGTGGATCTTCTCCTGCGGGTCGGCGCGGCCGGACAGGACCACGATCGGGACCGTGGTCCAGCCGCGCAGTCCCAGGATCACTTCGACCCCGTCCATGTCCGGCAAGCCGAGGTCCAGCAGGACCGCGTCCGGCAGCCGGCGGGCCGCGCAGGCCAGCGCGTCGACGCCGTTGGCCGCCGTCTCGACCTCGTAGGTCCGGGACTTCAGGTTGATGCGCAGGGCGCGCAGGATCTGCGGCTCGTCGTCGACGACCAGGATGCGGGTCACTGGCTCCCTCAGTTCTCGTCAGAAGTCGGGCACTCGTGACAAGTCAACAGTCCCGATGCGCCGCCCGGGGCTTGTGCTCGCGCGATGCAAACGCCGGCCGGCTCGATGCAAATGGCCGCCCCGCGCTCAAGTCCGACGGCGGAGACGGTCCGGCGCCCATTCAACCAGGCCGGTCGGCGTCGCACGGGTTCACCACCCCTTGATGTGGAATCGCATGCGGCACACGATCGCCTCGGTATGGCGGCGGATCGCGCGGTCCAGCACAACGCCGCGCTGGTTGTGCAGCAGCCGGTGCCACGCGCGGCGCGGTTCGACCTCGGGGATCAGGACCATGATGCGCTCGAAGCCGCCGGGCGAGGCCGGGGCGGTGGCCGCCAGCCGGTTCAGGTAGTCGACCATCGGCCGGGTCAGCGAGCGCTTGTGGGTGGTCAGCACCTCCAGCGGGACGTCCGGCTGCCAGGCGTGCCATTCGGCCTGCAGGCGCTCGCACTCGGCCGCGTCGTCCTCGTCGGAGTAGCGGACGGTCACCGCGATGACGCCGTCACCCAGCGAGAGCGCCGCGGACATCGCCTCCTGAGTCAGCCGGGACACCGCGCCGACCGGCACGATCACCAGCGCCTGCTGCTCCACGGCCGGCGCGGGCTTGTGGCCCAGACCCAGCACCTCCCCGACGATCCGGTAGGCCTTGTACACCCGCAGGAAGCCCAGGACCAGCAGCGGCACGATCACCACGACCAGCCAGCCGCCTTCGGTGAACTTCGAGACCAGCTCGATCACCAGCGCCGCGAACGTCAGCACCGCGCCGGTGCCGTTGATCGCCGCGCGGCCCCGCCACCCCGGACCACGCTCGCGCCGCCAGTGCCGGACCATGCCGACCTGGGAGATGGTGAAGCCGATGAAGACACCGATCGCGAACACCGGGACCAGGGTCTGGGTGTCGCCCTTGGCGACGGCCAGCAGAACCGCCGCCAGGCCGGCCAGGATCAGCACGCCCCAGCGGTAGACCTGGCGGTCGCCGCGCAGGGCGAACACGTGCGGGGCGTAGTTGTCGCGGGCCAGCAGGCTGGTGAGCACCGGCATGCCGCCGAAGGACGTGTTCGCGGCCAGGGCCAGCAGGATCATGGTGACGAACTGGACCCCGAAGAAGGCCGCGTTGTGGCCGAGCGCGGCGTCGGTGAGCTGGGCCAGGACGGTCTTGGAGGGGTCCGGGGCGACGTGGAACTTGCGGATCAGGAGCGCCAGGCCGATCAGCATCAGACCGAGCAGCGCGCCGAGCGCGGACTCCGTGCGCTGGGCGCGCTTGACGCGGGGCTTGCGGAACGTCGGCACGGCGTTGGCGATGGCCTCCACGCCGGTCAGCGCGCTACAGCCGGAGGCGAACGCCTTGAGCAGCAGCAGGACACCGACGCTCTCGGCGCTCCCGGCGGCCACGACGTGCCCGGAGGGGATCGTCGCGGGGTGGGAGCGGAACAGGCCGAACAGGATGACGGCGAAGATCGCGACGATGAACAGCACGGTCGGGACGATGAACGCCTTCGCCGACTCCGCGACGCCGCGCAGGTTGATGCCGGTGATCAGCACCAGGACGGCCAGGCACAGCCAGACCCGGTCGCCGTAGAGCGAGGGGTAGGCGCTGGTGAGCGCGGCGACGCCGGCGGAGACCGAGACCGCGACGTTCAGGACGTAGTCGATGATCAGGCTGGCCGCCGCGACCAGGGCGACGTTCTTCCCGAGGTACTTGCCGGCCACCGCGTAGGCGCCGCCGCCCTCGGGGAAGGCCGCGATCACCTGGCGGTAGGAGAACGTCAGGAAGCCCAGCAGGGCGGCGATCGCGAGCGTGACCGGGAGGGTGAAGCCCAGGCCGTGCGCGCCGGCCACGGCCAGGACCACGACGATCGCCTCGGGGCCGTAGGCGACCGAGGCCAGGGCGTCCAGGGAGAGCGCGGCCAGGCCCTGGGAGACGGTGAGGCGGTCGTGCTCCCGCTCGGCCTCGCGGGCCGGGGCGGTCGGGTCGTCGGCCACGAGTGCTTCGCGGCCGGCTCCATGCGCTGTCACTGGCGTTCCCCTCAAGACGTGTGACGTGGGTCGATGCTCTCCACCTTGACATCCGGCGAGGGGACGAAACGGACAGGTGTCGTTTGCATGCCGCTTGCGTTGCACGACGCGCCCGGCCGTGCCGGGCTACCGTGGAGGACGTGGTGGTCCTCGGCTGCGTGCTGCTACTCGGCGGCCTGATCGCGCTCCTGGCCGGGGCGCTGGATCTGCGCTGGCGCCGACGCGTGCGGACCGACGGCGTGGCGGTTTTCGCCCGGATAGTCGATCGCCCGCTCGGCCCCGAGGACTCCCCCGACGGCTACCGGCCGATCCTGGCGTTCACCACCGAGGACGGCCGCCCGATGGAGGTCTTCTCGCCGCGCCGGGTGCAGGGCGAGGCGGTGCTGGTGCACTACGACCCGGCGGATCCGGCGCAGGTGGTGGTGTTCGGGTCGCGGGGGCGGGCGGACGTGGCTTTCGTGGTCGCCGGGGTGGTGGCTTGTGTGGGGGCTGTGGTGGGGATGGTGTTGGCGCCTTGAGCCTTAATGCCTTCGAGTATCTGGGCTCGGGCTTCTAGGCTCGGCGCATGGCCAGTGTCATCAAGAACGTGTCCTTCGACGCGCACGACGCGCTCATGTTGGCGCGGTTCTGGGCGGAGGCGCTCGGATCGGACGTGGACGAGGACTCGACGCCGGAGAAGGCGTTCGTCGAGGCGGCGGGCTGGGGCGGGCCGAACATCTGGTTCACGCGCGTGCCGGAACCGAAGACGGCGAAGAACCGCATGCACTTCGACCTGCGCGCGCCGGGCGCGATGGCGGACGAGGTGCGGCGGCTGGAGGCACTCGGCGCCACGGTGCTGCGGCGCGGGGCGGCGATCACGACGATGGCCGATCCGGAGGGGAACGAGTTCGATGTGGAGCCGGGGCCTGCTGCATAGCGGTACGGCAGGGCGTAGAACTCTAATTCGGCGTCGAAGGTGCGCTGCCCGCGAGCCGGATCACCGTGTCGTAGCGCCGCAGCACGTCCTCCCGGTCCGCCTTCTCCGGCACCGTCTCCAGACACAGGGTCCTGATCATCTCGGCCTGCTCAAGTAACACCGTGCGCTGCTCCGGCAGCGGCGCCTGCTCCAGGATCTCGGTCAGGGCGTCGAGTTGGCGGATCATCACCGCGGGCATGCCGGCGGCGGCCTGGCGCACCTTCTCGAAGGCGCGCTGCACCAGGCGGTCGAAGGTGGTCTGCGTCGTGATGACGCGGATGTAGCCCTGGGCGTCGCGGTGGATCTGCTCCGGGTGCCAGCGCAGGGCGATCTCGCGCAGGCTGTCGCCGATCCAGTCGATGCACGTCAGCGCCGTGAAGGTGTCGTTGACCGCCGGTGACAGGGCCCTGATGGCGATCTCGACCAGCTGGTCGATGCCGAAGGAGATGTCCTGCGACAGACTCCGGTACGGCCCGCTCAGGTGCGCCCGCTGCAGCGCCCGGGCCACGCTCGGCGCCGCGTCGGCCGGCCAGACCACCGCCATCGTGCGGCCGTTGACCAGGAAGTGGCCCGGCCGTTGCAGCAGGCGGATCACCGAGTTCGTGGACGTCGCGATGCGCACCAGCGTCGAGTGCCGGACGTACTGCAGGTAGCCGGACTCCGTCGCCTTCACCTCCCCCGGCTGCTCCGCCATCCGCGCCAGCAACTCGGCGGCCGACAACCCGCGCTCGGGGCGGCGGCCGGCCGAGGACGGTGCCGCCTCGGCCGCGATCGCCTTCGCCACGTCGGCCGCGATCGAGGCGATCACCTGCGGGAGCTGGATCTGCACCGCGATGTGGTGGATGAAGTACAGCAGCACCGCCAGGTCCAGCACGACCAGGATCAGCGTCGTGGTGATGGACACGTGAGGGACGAAGTCGCCGTGCGGGCCGGGACTGATCGCGATCAGCGCGAGGATCGAGTAGACGAACGTCGCCACGAACGTCCCGAGCGTCCACTGCGTCCCGCGGTCGCGCATGAAGTTGCGCAGCATCCGCGGCCCGAACTGGGTCGAGGCCAGGGTCAGGGCCACGATCACGACCGAGAACACCACCCCGATCACGGTGATCACGGCCGCCGCGATGGTGGTGAGGATCTGCCGGGCGGCGTCGGCGGTACCGCTGATCACCCAGGACGGGAGCTTGATGCTGCCGTGGTAGGCGGCCCGGTCGACGCCGACGGTGATCACGAACAGCAGGACCGCGCCGAAGACCTCCAGCATCGGGACCAACCACAGGTTGGTGCGCAGCGCCTCGCGGCGCCACTCGGAGCGGAAGTCCAGTCGCATGGCAGAGTCCTGGGGGCAGCGCGGATGAGATGCCGACCAGACTTCCCGGCTCACCTGGACTGATTCTATCGGCTGGATCACCGCCCACCGGAAGGATCACGAGAACGCAGACGGCGGGCCGGCACGCCCCCGCGCGTGCCGATCCCGCCGTCCTCTCGTCGCAGTCCCTGCCGGGCCCGGACCCGGCCGGCCTCAGCTCTTGGCCGCCGCGACCGGGTGCTCCTTGTCCAGCGCCAGATTCAGGGTCACCACGTTGACGTACTTCTCGCCCAGGAAGCCCAGGGAGCGGCCGGTGGTGTTGTCCTTGACCAGCTGGTCGACGGTCGCCGTGTCGAGGCCGCGCGCCTTGGCCACCGAAGCGGCCTGGTCGTCGGCGTTCTCCACGGAGATCCCCGGGTCCATGCCGGAGGCCGAGGCGGTCACCGCGTCCTCGGGCACCTTGGTCGGGTCGATGTTGTACGCCTTGGCGTACGAGGCGATCCGGCCCTCGATGGTGTTCTTCAGCGTGGCGCTGTCGGTGCCCAGGTTGGACCCGCCGGAGTAGCTGTAGTTGCAGCCGGGGTCGCTGGAGTTGGACGGGTTGGTGGCATTGGACGGCCGGGTCTGGAAGTACTGCGGCAGCGCGTTGCCGGACTTGTCCACGTACTGCTGGCACAGCAGCGACGAGCCGACGACCTTGCCAGAGGCGTCCTTGATGAGCGAGCCGTTGGCCTTGTCCTTGAAGGCGAGTTGCGCGATCCCGGTGACCAGCAGGGGGTAGGCGATGCCCAGGATGACCGTGAACACCACCATCGCGCGGATCGCCGCCAGGTGCCGCCTCAGCGGCGCGGAGATGCGTGACATGATTCCTTACTTCCTTACCGGATTCCGGGGATGTACATGACGATCAGGTCGATCAGCTTGATCCCGACGAACGGCAGCGCCAGACCGCCCAGGCCGTAGATCCACAGGTTGCGGCGCAGCAGTGCGGAGGCCGAGGACGGCTTGTACTGCACGCCGCGCAGCGCCAGCGGGATCAGGCCGATGATGATCAGCGCGTTGAAGATGATGGCGCTGGTGATCGCCGACTTCGGCGAGTGCAGCCCCATGATGTTCAGCACGTGCAGGCCCGGGTAGACCACCGAGAACATGGCCGGGATGATCGCGAAGTACTTCGCGACGTCGTTGGCGATGGAGAAGGTGGTCAGCGCGCCGCGGGTGATGAGCAGCTGCTTGCCGATCTCGACGATCTCGATCAGCTTGGTCGGGTTGGAGTCCAGGTCCACCATGTTCCCGGCCTCCTTGGCGGCCGAGGTGCCGGTGTTCATGGCCACGCCGACGTCAGCCTGCGCGAGCGCCGGGGCGTCGTTGGTGCCGTCGCCGGTCATCGCGACCAGCTTGCCGCCCTCCTGCTCCTTCTTGATCAGCGCCATCTTGTCCTCGGGCGTCGCCTCGGCCAGGAAGTCGTCGACCCCGGCCTCCTCGGCGATGGCCTTGGCGGTCAGCGGGTTGTCACCCGTGATCATGACGGTCTTGATGCCCATCGCCCGCAGTTCGGCGAAGCGCTCGCGGATGCCTTCCTTGACGACATCCTTGAGGTGGATGACGCCCAGGGTCCGGGCCGGCTGGCCGGGCGCGTGCTCAGCGACGACCAACGGGGTGCCGCCAGCCGCAGAGATGGCGTCCACCAGGGAGCCGACTTCATCTGTCGGGTGTCCGCCGTTGTCGCGGACCCACTTCATCACCGCGGCCCCGGCGCCCTTACGGACTTCCCGGCCGTCGTGCAGGTTCACTCCGGACATCCGGGTCTGCGCGGTGAACGGCACGAACTCCGCACCGGTCAGCTCGCCCTGGTGCCGCTCGCGTAGCCCGTAGCCGGTCTTGGCCAGCACCACGATGGAGCGGCCCTCGGGTGTCTCGTCGGCCAGCGACGAGAGCTGTGCCGCGTCGGCCAGCGCGTCCTTGTCCACCCCGGCGACCGGGACGAACTCGGAGGCCTGCCGGTTGCCCAGGGTGATGGTGCCGGTCTTGTCCAGCAGCAGGGTGTTGATGTCGCCGGCGGCTTCCACCGCGCGTCCGGACATCGCCAGCACGTTGCGCTGGACGAGGCGGTCCATGCCGGCGATGCCGATCGCGGAGAGCAGCGCGCCGATCGTGGTCGGGATCAGCGCCACCAGCAGCGAGACCATGACGACCAGCGACTGTGCGGCGCCGGCCCAGGTGGCCATCGGCTGCAGGGTGACCACGGCGAGCAGGAAGACGATCGTCAGCGAGGCCAGCAGCACGTTCAGCGCCAGCTCGTTCGGCGTCTTCTGCCGGTTCGCGCCCTCGACCAGGTTGATCATCCGGTCGATGAAGGTCTCGCCGGGCTTGGACGTGATCTTCACGACGATCCGGTCGGACAGCACCTTGGTGCCGCCCGTGACCGCGGACCGGTCGCCGCCGGACTCCCGGATCACCGGGGCCGACTCGCCGGTGATCGCCGACTCGTCCACCGAGGCCACGCCCTCGACGACGTCCCCGTCGCCGGGGATGACCTGGCCAGCTTCGACGACCACGTAGTCGCCGAGCTTCAGCTCGGTGCCGGGGACCTCAGTGACCTCGCCAGAGACGCCGACCGCACCGGAGACACCGGGAGTCCAGGACGCCAGGCGCCGCGCGACGGTCGTGGTCTTGGCCTTGCGCAGGGTGGCGGCCTGCGCCTTGCCGCGGCCCTCGGCCACCGCCTCCGCCAGGTTGGCGAACACCACGGTCAGCCACAGCCAGATGGTGATCACCCAGGCGAACACCGAGGGCTTGGTGATGGCCTCGTACGTGGTCAGCGCGGAGCCGACCTCGACGACGAACATCACCGGGTTCTTCATCATGACCCGGGGGTCGAGCTTCTTCAGGGCGTCCGGAAGCGACTTCCAGAGCATCTTCGGGTCGAGGAACCCACCGCCCACGCGGTGCGGTTCGCCGCCCGGCTTATGCTGCGGGGCCCGCGGCGCGGGGGCAGCTTCAGTCAGAGTGTTGCTTGACATCAGTGCAGTCCTTCAGCGAGCGGCCCGAGCGACAGGGCCGGGAAGTAGGTGAGGCCGACCACCAGCAGGACGGTGCCCAGCAGCATCCCCGCGAACAGCGGCGAGGCGGTCTTGAGCGTGCCCTCGGTCTCCGGCACCGGCTTCTGCTTGGCCAGCGACCCGGCCAGCGCCAGCACCCAGATCATCGGCAGGAACCGGCCGAACATCATGGCCAGCGCGCCGGCGGTGTTCCACCAGTGGGTGTTGCCGGACAGGCCGCCGAAGGCCGAACCGTTGTTGTTGCCCATCGAGGTGAAGGCGTACAACACCTCGCTGAAGCCGTGTGGAGATGGACTGCCGTTGGGCCCCAGGTTGCCGCTGCTGATCGAGGCTGTCTCGCCCTTCAGCGCCATGGCCAGACCGGTGAAGATCAGTACCACGGCGGGGGTGGTCAGGATGTACAGCGCCGCGTACTTCATCTCGGCCGGGCGGATCTTCTTGCCCAGGTACTCCGGCGTGCGGCCGACCATCAGACCCGCGATGAACACGGTGACGATGGCCAGGATCAGCATGCCGTAGAGCCCCGAGCCGGTGCCGCCGGGCGCGATCTCGCCGAGCATCATGTTGAACATGGCCGCACCGCCGCCGAACGGCGAGTACGAGTCGTGCCAGGAGTTGACGGCGCCGGTCGAGGTCAGCGTCGTACTGGTCATGAACAGGGTCGAGGCTGGAATGCCGAACCTGGTCTCCTTGCCTTCCAGCGCGGCATGGCCGTCGGCCAGGTTGATGCCGTGGTGGTGCACCTCGAAGAACGTCGAGAAGGCCAGCGAACCGATCCAGATGATCGCCATGACCGACAGGATCGTGTAGCCCTGCTTGTGCGAGCCGACCATCTTGCCGAACGTCCGCGGCAGTGCGAAACCGATGACCAGCAGCAGGTAGATCTCGATCAGGTTCGTGAACGAGGAGGGGTTCTCGAACGGATGCGCGCTGTTGGCGTTGAAGATGCCGCCGCCGTTGGTGCCGAGCTCCTTGATGACCTCCTGGCTGGCGGTCGCGCCGGTGTACAGGCTCTGGTCGCCGTTGAGCGTGTGCACCACGGTCAGGTGGCTGGACAGCTCCTGCGTGGCCCCGCACGCGACCAGGACGATCGCGAAGACGATCGAGAACGGCAGCATCAGGCGGATCAGCACCCGGGTGAGGTCCACCCAGAAGTTGCCCAGCCGGTCGGTCTTGCTGCGCGTGAAGCCGCGGATCAGGGTCGCGACCACGGCGATGCCGACCGAAGCCGACACGAAGTTCTGCACCGCCAGGCCCGTCGCCTGCGCGACGTAGCCCAGCGTGTTCTCGCCGGCGTAGTTCTGCCAGTTGGTGTTGGTGACGAACGACGCGGCCGTGTTGTAGGCCAGGTCGGCATTCATCTTCGGCATGCCCAGCGCCATCATCAGGTGGTGCTGGACCCGCAGCAGCAGGTACAGGAGCAGGACCCCGACGGCGGAGATGGCGAAGACGGAACGCAGGTACGTGCC
Organism: Catenulispora sp. GAS73; assembly: GCF_041262085.1. Taxonomy (NCBI): domain Bacteria; kingdom Bacillati; phylum Actinomycetota; class Actinomycetes; order Catenulisporales; family Catenulisporaceae; genus Catenulispora; species Catenulispora sp. GAS73. The sequence continues at coordinate 229,222 of NZ_JBGCCM010000016.1, read as the reverse complement.
CCAGGTCTGGTCCGCCTCGGAATCCACGCCCATCGTCTTGTACAGGACCTTCTCCACCCGAAGATGCTTCTTCGAGGTGAGAATGTGCGCCATGTAGTCCCCCAGCGGCCGGTAGGACACGGCCAGCAGGAGGACCAGGGCGGCGACTTGGAGCAAGCCGGCCCAGGTGTCCGACATCAGAACTTCTCCGGGAGGATCAGGGCCGCTATGAGGTAGCCGACCAGCAGGACCGACACGATCAGGCCGATGATGTTCTCAGCGCTCAAGACGCTCGACCCCCTTGATGATCAACGCGAGAAGGGCGAAGAACGCGATCGTGATCCCGACGAAAATCACGTCGGCCATCAGGTGCTCCTTGGATTCGAGGACGGGGTTACGCAGATCAGTGAAGCCGCCGGGAGCGCGCGTGCCGGGTGCGCAAGCGCGATGCAAACGGACCCGGCACGGATGCGCACACGGCCCAAACATGCAGGTCCGTAGTCGCTCAATTACTATCCGTGAAGTGCCTGTTCCTGACTTTCCGTGAGACATCAGGTGAGTGCAAACCATGAGCGACATACCGGTGATCCGGCACGCTGATCTGATCTTGCGCGGCGGCCGTGTGCACACGCTGGACGCCGCGGACACCGTCGTTTCTTCGGTGGCCGTGACCGACGGGGTCGTCGCGGCGGTCGGCGACGACCGGGAGACCGCGGCGCTGCTCGGCCCCGACACGGAGGTGCGGGACCTGGAAGGCCGCACGGTCGTTCCCGGTCTGCACGACTCGCACCTGCACCTGGCCGAGGCCAGCAACAGCTGGAACCTGCAGGTGCGCTGGGACGGCGTGCCGTCCCTGGCCGACGCGCTTCGGCTGCTGGCGGTCCGGGCCGCCGAGTCCGTGCCCGGCCAGTGGGTGCGGGTGCTCGGCGGCTGGTCCGACGCCCAGTTCGCCGAGCACCGGCTGCCCACGCTCGCGGAGATCGAGTCGGTGTCGGGGGACGTGCCGGTGCTGGTGGTCTTCCTGGACACCGCTGCTTTCCTGAATCGAGCCGCGCTGCGAGCCCTGGGCTACGACAAGTCCACGCCGGACCCGCCCGGCGGCGAGATCCAGCGGGACGCGTCCGGGAACCCCACCGGGCTGCTCATCGCCAAGCCGAGCCCGGCGGTGCTGGCGCTGGCCATGGCCGGGGCGCCGCGGCTGGCGCCGGACGAGCGGCTGAACTCCACGCGCCGGTTCCTGGGCGAGCTGAGCCGGCGCGGGGTGACCGGCGTGATCGACGCCGGGGTGACTGATGTCGGGGCGAGCGGCGTCGGGGCGGTCGGCGTCCCGGACTGCCACGACGCGCTGCGGACACTGCGCGCGCAGAACCGGCTGTGCGTGCGGACGGCGCTGAACGTATCCGCCTCCCGGCCCGGCGAGGAGCGCGATGAGCTGGCCGCGCTGCTCCAGGGCCTGAACTTCGGCGGCGACGACATGCTGTGGTTCAACGGGGTCGGCGAAGGCTTGGCGCTGGACGGCCTGGACTTCTCGAACTTCGCGGAGCCGCGTCCGGAGTTGCCCGGCGCCCTGGGACGGCACCTGGAACCGGTGGTGCGGCTGCTGGTGCAGAACCGGTGGCCGTTCAGCTTCCACGCCACCTTCGACGAGACGATCGTCCGCTTCCTCGGGGTGCTGGAGACGGTGAACCACGACATCCCCTTCGACGGGCTGCGCTGGGCCGTGGAGCACGCCGAGACCATCCGGCCGCAGACCATCGACCGGGTGGCGGCGCTCGGCGGCGGGATCACGGTGCAGCACCGGATGGCCTACCGGGGCGAGCGGTTCCTCAAGCGCTACGGCCCCGAGGCGGCCCGGCACGTGCAGCCGGTGATGGAGATGCTGACCCGCGGCGTGCCGGTCGGCGGCGGCACCGACGGCACCTGGCTGGCCGGCGCCAACCCCTGGGGCGCACTGCACTGGTTCACGACCGGCACCACCCTCGGCGGCCTAGAGATGTGGCGTCCGGAGGACCGGCTGGACCGCACGCTGGCGCTGCGGCTGTTCACCGGCGGCAGCGCATGGTTCACCGGCGAGCAGCGGCTGCGCGGCGCGCTGGAGCCGGGGATGCTCGCTGACCTCGCGGTGTTGTCCGCGGACTACTTCAGCGTTCCCGAGGCCGAGCTGGCCGACCTGGAATCGGTGTTGACCGTGGTCGGGGGCAAGGTCGTGTACGAGGGCGGCCCGTACGCAGCGCGGTGAGGTGAGACGCAGACGGATCGGTGGGTTTTCGACCGCGAATCACGTGGTTCTACGGGTTCGCGGCCGGGCGGCACTGCCTAGCGTTGTCGATGCCCCACCGAGGGGAGTGGGGCATTCACAAGCATGTGGGGGGATCCATCAATGCACTGTCGTCGATTCGCGGCAGCGGCCGCAGTCATCGCGCTGCCTTTCGCGCTGACCGCCTGTTCGTCGAGCGGGAAAAGCGGGGACGGGCCGCTCGGGGCTCTCGGGCAGAAGACCGTTCAGCTGAACCAGCCGACGGCGCCCAGCACTCCGAAGAACGCTCCGACCCCGACGTCGCAGAACACTGCCGACACTCCGGGCGCGGACAGCACGACTTCCGGATCGGACTCGGAGACCACGGCCTCCGGATCGGACTCGAACCCGACATCCGCGTCGGATACGCACAGCTACGTCGCGTCCTCGGCGTTCTGTGCGGACGTGGCCAAGGCCACCGACGACTCGGCCAAGATGGACTCGGGCGACACCAGTGTCACCAACGCGATCGCCGTGAAGGACGTGGACACCGCCCTCGCCGACGCCCCCGGCCCGGTCAAGGCAGACATGCAGATCATCGACAACGCCGTCCACGCCGACGCCGCGAACGGCCAGCCCGCCGACCCGGCCTCGACGAAGTCCAACAACCCGCAGGCCGACGCGGCGGCGGACCGCCTTCTCAGCTGGGCCTCCGCCAACTGCAAGTTCCAGTAGGCCGGCGCCCGTGGATCAGGGGCCGTATGCGCCGCGGTGAAGCGCATACGGCCCGACTTCAAGGAGACCCGGCGCTACAGACTCACATCGCGCGCCTGCAGGTCCTCCAGCGTCTCGCGCCGTATCAGGACCCTGGCGACGCCGTCGCGGACCGCGATCACCGGGGGCCGGCAGACCTGGTTGTAGGTCGAGGCCATCGAGTGCTGGTAGGCGCCGGTGCACGGGACCGCGAGCAGGTCGCCGGGGCGCAGGTCGGCGGGCAGCGGCAGGTCGTGCGCGAGGACGTCGCCGGCCTCGCAGTGCCGGCCGACCACGGTCATCGGCTCGGTCGGGGCCGCGGAGGCGCGGCCGATGAGGCGGGCGGTGTAGGCCGAGCCGTAGAGGGCCGGGCGCGGGTTGTCGCTCATGCCGCCGTCGACCGCGACGAAAGTCCTGACACCGGGAATGCGCTTCATCGTGAGCACCCGGTACAGGGTCACGCCTGCCTTGGCCACGATCGCGCGGCCGGGCTCGACGGTCAGCTCGGGCACCGGCAGCCGGTGCTGCCGGCAGGCCTTGGCGATCACGGTGCGGACCGTGCGCGCGTACAGGTCCAGATCGAAGTCCGGGTCGCCGTCGCGGTAGCCGACCGCGTGGCCGCCGCCGAGGTCGAGTTCGGGGACGGTGACGCGGTACTCGTCGCGGATCCACGCCATCAGCGCGATCAGGCGGCGGGCGGCCTCGGCGAAGACGTCGACGGAGGTGATCTGGCTGCCGAGGTGGCAGTGCAGGCCGGCGAGTTCCAGGGCGGGTTTGTCGGCCAACTGCCAGTGCAGTACTTGGCGGACAGCGTCGGCCGCCGCGCCGGTGGACAGGGAGAACCCGAACTTCTGGTCCTCGACGCCGGTCGCGACCGCCTTGTACGTGTGGGCGTCGATGCCCGGGGTGACGCGGATCAGCACCTTCTGCGGGCGACCCGCGTGCGCGGCGACCGCGAGCTGCGTGATCTCGTACGTCGAGTCCACCACGACGCGCCCGACGCCGTAGGCCAGCGCGTCCTGCACGTCGCGCGGCGTCTTGGCGTTGCCGTGCAACACGATGCGCTCGGGCGGGAAGCCGACGTGGCGGGCCAGCGCGAGCTCGCCGCCGGAGCAGACGTCCAGCGACAGTCCCTCGGCCTCGATCCAGGTGATCATCGCGCGGCAGAGGAAGGCCTTGCCGGCATAGGCGATCTCAGCTTCGGGCAGAGCGGCACGATAGGCCCGGGCCCGGGCGCGCACGTCGGCCTCGTCCAGGACGTAGGCGGGAGTGCCGTAGGTCGCGGCGATCTCCGCCAGCCGGACGCCGCCGACCGCCAGATCCTCCTCACCGGTGGCAGTGGGTGAAGAAGGGGTCTTCGTCGGGGTCGCCAGGCCGGTCGTGGTCAGCGGCCACGGAGTCGTCTCGGCGGACGACAGCAGTCGGTTCGTCATCGCAGTCGCAATCGTCGGTGGGGCAGCCGCAGAACCAGACCTGCGGCGCGGACTCGGTGGAATGATGTTCAGTGAGCATGGCGGGCCGCCAGGCGGATGCGCGCGCCGGCGCGGCGGCGCGTGGGAGCGATGGCTTGGAGGGCCACCAGCGGCTTCGGCGCGATGGCGACCGTGGCGCGCTCGGGGGCGAACGGGACGGCGTCCACACGGGTCTCCTCGGCGCCAGCCTCGGCGAACATGAAGCGCGCGACCCGCGTGTTCAGCGGGATCCAGCTCTGTTCGGGCCCGAACACCGCAGCCAGCGCGGCCTCGCAGGTGAACGCGAGCCCGACCCGGCGGCCGTCGGGAAGGCGGCCGGTGCGCACGGCGGTCGAGCCGCAACGGCTCGACCGAACGGGGACCAGCAGCAGGCGCCGGTCGTCCTCGGTCCGTTCGTCGGGCTCCAAAACAGTGGTGTCCATGGTGTGCTCCCTTCCTGCTTCCGAAGGTAGGAGCCTGAAACCCCCTCCGGCAGAGCCGCCAACATGATCCAAGCGGCCCGGAGCCGGATGCCCACGGCTCGCAAGCAGCCTTGTGAACGCGATCACGATGCAGGTCCGGGCCCCAATCGCAAACGCGATGCAAACGCCGGCGGTTATCCACTCGTTCGCGCACGTGGGACGATCAGTGCGTGGCTGTGGCGACTGAGGTGAAGGTGCGATGAGCGCACGCGGCAAGCTGCGCGTCTACCTGGGTGCGGCCCCCGGCGTGGGCAAGACCTACCACATGCTCGACGAGGCCCAGCGGCGCGCCGAGCGGGGCGGCGACGTCGTCGTGGGCTTCGTGGAGACCCACGACCGGCCGCACACCCAGGCGATGCTGGACGGCCTGGAGATCGTGCCGCGCCGCCGGATGGAGTACCGCGGCGCGGAGTTCGAGGAGATGGACATCGACGCCATCCTGGAGCGGCGTCCGACCGTGGTGCTCATCGACGAGCTCGCGCACACCAACATCCCCGGCTCGCGCAACGCCAAGCGCTGGCAGGACGTCGAGGAGCTGCTGGCGGCCGGGATCGACGTCATAGCGTCGGTCAACGTCCAGCACCTGGAGTCGCTGAACGACGTCGTGCAGAAGATCACCGGCGTGCCGCAGCGGGAGACCGTGCCGGACGAGGTGGTGCGCGCCGCCGACCAGATCGAGCTGATCGACATGGCCCCGGAGGCGCTGCGCCGCCGGATGGCGCACGGCAACATCTACAAGCCGGAGAAGATCGACGCCGCGCTGTCCAACTACTTCCGCCCCGGCAACCTCGGCGCGCTGCGCGAGCTGGCGCTGCTGTGGGTGGCCGGCCGCGTGGACGAGGCGCTGCAGCGCTACCGCGACCAGCACGGCATCGACAAGGTCTGGGAGACCCGCGAACGGATAGTGGTGGCGCTGACCGGCGGGCCGGAGGGCTCCACGCTGATCCGCCGCGGCGCGCGCATCGCGCAGCGGGTCGGGGCCAAGGGCTCGGACCTGCTGGCCGTGCACGTGGCCCGCTCCGACGGCCTGACCGGCGCCTCGCCGGCGCTGCTGGCCGAGCAGCGCGACCTGGTGGAGTCCCTGGGCGGGACCTTCCACTCGGTGGTCGGCGACGACATCCCGAACGCGCTGTTGCAGTTCGCGCGCGCCGAGAACGCCACGCAGCTGGTGATAGGCGTGTCGCGGCGCGGCCGGGTGGAGCGGTTCCTGGGCGGCTACGGCATCGGCGAAACCGTGGTGCAGCAGTCCGGCGACATCGACGTGCACATGGTCACGCACGAGAAGTCCGCGGCCGACCAGAGCCGCTGGACCTGGATCCGGCGGGTGCTTCGGCAGCCGGAGACCGGACCGCGCTGGTGGGGGCCGGTGGCCGGGCTGATCGTGCCGATCGTGCTGACCATGGTGCTGGCGCAGCTGCGCTCCGAGCTGAAGCTGACCAACCAGGTGCTGATCTTCCTGGCCGGGGTGGTCGCGGTGGCACGCCTGGGCGGCCTGCTGTCGGCGTTCTTCGCCTCGCTGACCGCCTCGCTGCTGCTGAACTACTACTTCATCCAGCCGTTCTACCGGCTGACCATCAGCGATCCGCAGAACATCCTGGCGCTGGTGGTGTTCGCACTGGTGGCGCTGATCGTGGCCTCGGTCGTGGACTTCGCCTCGCGGCAGGAGCGGCGCGCCGGGAAGGCCTCGGCGGAGGCCGAGACGCTCTCGGAGCTGGCGCGCTCGGTGCTGCGCGGCGACGAGGCCATCGGGGCGCTGCTGGGCCGGTTCCGGGAGACCTTCGGCATGGACTCGGTGGCGCTGCTGGAGCGCGTCGACCCGACCGCCCCGGTGCTGCCGGACGACGTCGACGACGCCGACGCGTGGCGGATCGTGGCGGCCACCTCGGGCGGCAGCGAGCTGCCGTGCCGCACGCCCGGCGAGGGCGACGTGATGGTGCACGCCGGTCCCGACGCGATGCTGGTGCTGCGCGGGCGCGCGCTGCCGGCCGCCGACCAGCACGTGCTGACCGCGTTCGCGGCGCAGGCGGCGGTGGCGCTGGAGCGCTCGCGGCTGGCCCGGCAGGCCGCCGCGGCGGCGCCGCTGGCGGCCGCGGACAAGATGCGCACGGCGCTGCTGGCCGCGGTCTCGCACGACCTGCGCACGCCGCTGTCGGCGGCCAAGCTGTCGGTGGCCTCGCTGCGCGACACCTCGGTGGAGTGGTCCGAGGAGGACCGGGCCGAGCTGCTGGCCGGCGCCGAGGAGTCGCTGGACCGGCTCTCGCGGCTGGTGGAGAACCTGCTGGACATGAGCCGGCTGCAGGCCGGGGCGCTGAACCTGCACATGGAGGACGTGGCGATCGAGGACGTCGCGGCGATGGCGCTGGACAGCCTCGGACTGGGCATCGACCGCTCGCGGGTGGAGGTCCGGGACCTGAGCGGCGTGCAGGAGGTGGAGGCCGACCCGGTGCTGCTGGAGCGGGCCGTGGCGAACCTGATCGCGAACGCGCTCAAGCACGGGGCCGAGGGCCGCTCGGTGCTGCTCACCGCCTCGGAGCTGGGCGGACGGGTGGAGCTGCGGGTGGCCGACCGGGGGCCGGGGATCCGGCCGGAGGACTGGGAGCGGATCTTCACGCCGTTCCAGCGTCTCGGGGACCGGGACAACACGACGGGGGTGGGGCTGGGGTTGGCATTGTCCCGGGGGCTGGTGGAGGCCATGGGTGGGACGCTGACGCCGGAGGAGACGCCGGGCGGGGGGATGACGATGGTGGTTTCGCTGCCGGCCGCGGGGACGACGCAGGATGCGGAGTCGCAGGGGTCGTCTGATCCAATGTCGGAATCCGCGTCAGACTCCCTGTCGGACGTGTCCGCCGGCGCTGAGGAGCCCGCTCGATGATCAAGGTCTTGGTGGTCGACGACGAACCGCAGCTGCTGCGCGCGCTGCGGATCAATCTGACCGCGCGCAAGTACGAGGTGGTCACCGCCGTCGACGGCACCTCGGCGCTGGCCATCGCCGCCCGCACGCTGCCCGACCTGGTGGTGCTGGACCTGGGCCTGCCCGACCTGGACGGGGCCGAGGTGATCAAGGGGCTGCGGGGCTGGACGGAGGTGCCGATCGTGGTGCTCTCCGGGCGTGCCGACGCCTCGGACAAGGTGGAGGCCCTGGACGCCGGGGCCGACGACTACCTGACCAAGCCGTTCTCGATGGAGGAGCTGCTGGCCCGGCTGCGGGTGGCGCGGCGCCACGCCGACCGCAACGCGCCGAAGGCGGCGGTGCAGCGGGTCGGGGACTTCGACGTGGACGTGGCCTCGCACACCGTGACGCGGATCGCCGAGGCGCCGGAGACGGTGCCGCCGACCGTGCACCTGACGCCCACCGAGTGGGGCATCGTCGAGGTGCTGCTGAAGAACGCCGGGCGGCTGGTGTCGGCGCGGCAGCTGCTCACCGAGGTGTGGGGGCACGGGTACGAGAACGACACGCCGCTGCTGCGGTTCCACTTCACGAAGCTGCGGCGGAAGCTGGAGCGGGAGCCGTCGCGGCCGGCGCACCTGTTGACGGAGCCGGGGATGGGGTATCGGTTCCAGCCCTGATTCAGGGTCCGCGCGGGCTGATCCGCCAGAAATTGTCCTGCTATACGCATATTGACACACCTGGCGCCACCCTTGCGGGGAACATTCCAGGTCAACCGCCAGACCTCCACTGGTCCGACGATTGGACGCCCGGTCACATAATGCGCCATCGGTAGGAACTGACGGCGCGCCGGACATAACGCAACGCCGTGCTCCCCATATCTGGAAGCATGCGTACCTTGCGATTACTGCTGGCGGTCGGGCTCAGCCTGGCCCCGGCGCTGGCCGCGACGGCGGCCGGCACCACGCCGGCCTTCGCCGGCGGCGGCGCGGGCATGACCCTGACCGCCACGATGGACGGCCAAGACCAGCGCCTGCTCGTCGGCACCAAGCACCTGGTGCACATCACGCTGGCCGACACACCGGGCGAGGCCGACCTGCGCGACATCACGATCAGCCTCAAGGACCTGGACCCTCGGCCCCTGCACGTGGACTGCCCGGACGGCCAGAACGGGCACCTGTCCCTGGAGCCGGGCCAGTCGCTGGAGTGCACGTCGCTGGTGACGGCGGCAGTCGGCTTCCGCACGCTGGTGGCCCGCGCGACGGCGTACGTCCCCGGCGAGGGCGGCCTGGTCCGGACGGACCCGCTGCACTACGACGGCTTCATGCCACCGCCGCCCCCGCCGCCCCCGGCATCGGTGCTGCACGCGCCGCTGGCACCGGACCCGGCCTCCGGGCGACCGCCGCGAGCGCCGGTGTTCATGCCCCCGCCGCCGCTGGACCCGCCGGACCCCGCGGACCCGCCGGGGCCGGCGAGCGGGGATCCGGGGAAGGCGCCTTTGGCTCCGGCGGCGCCGGTCGGGTCGGTGGTGCCGGTCGCGCCGGTCGCGCCGGTCGCACGTGGCGGGTGTTCGAATGGGGCCGGGGATGATGGCCGGTGCTGCTCGGGACACGTGGCGGCAGGCGACAGTCGATGCTGCGGATCGACCGGCAAGTCAGGCAGCTGCGTCAAGCACGGCGGTCTGGCCTTCACCGGCATGTCGACGCCGATGCTGGCCGGTGCCGCCTCGGTCGGGCTGCTGCTGGTGGCCGGCGGGTTCGTTCTGGTCAGGCGGTCTGCGCGGCGCTGATTCAAAGAACACCGACACAAAGAACCCGATACAAAGAACACTGAGCCCGGCGTTCTCACGCCGGGCTCTTGCTTTGTGCCAACAAGCACGCCGCCGCCTCAGCCCTCCAGCGCCGCCGTGAGATCCACCTCGACCAGCTGCCCTCCATACCCCAGCGCCGCGACCCCCAGCAGCGTGCTGGCCGTCCGGAACGCGGGACCCAGGGCCGAGGAGGTGAGCCGGTTCCAGGCCGCCGCCAGGACCGGGCTCTGGTCGCTGACCACGTAGATCACCGAGCGGACCACGTCGGCCGGGGTGGCGCCGGCGGCTTGCAGGATCGCGAGTGCGTTGGCCACCACCTGATCGATCTGGGCGTCCAGGTCCGGGCCGACCACCTTCTCGTCGGCGTCGAGGGGGCACAGGCCGGCCAGGTGGGCGGTGCGTCCGGCGGGGCTGATGGTCACGTGGGCGTAACCGGACGTGGGGTGCAGTCCGGGCGGGTTGATGAGGGTGAGGTTGTCGTCGTTCATGCTGGGCATTGTGGTTGCCAGGCGCGTGGAAGGCAGGTGATTATGTGACGGTCGCCGCATCGGACGCCCGTTCCGACTCCCGCCCATTTGCCCGGACGCCACCTCCGGATAACCTCGGCGGTATGTCCCGCATCGCGCTCGTCACCGACTCCACGGCCTGCCTTTCCGCGGAGACGGCGTTCGATTTCGGCGTCACCGCGGTGCCGCTGGAGGTGATCGTGCGCGGCGCGCCGCACAGCGAGGCGGCTCCGGACACCGGTGCGCTGCTGGTCGCGGCGTTGCGCTCGCATGAGACCGCCACCACCTCGCGTCCCTCGCCGGAGGACTTCGCCGCCGCGTACCGGGCGGCCGCCGTGCGGGGCGCCGAGGGCGTGGTCTCACTGCACATCTCGGCCGAGCTGTCGGCGACGCTGGAGTCCGCCGAGCTGGCCGCGAAGGACGCACCGATCCCGGTCCGGGTGCTGGACAGCCGCACCATCGGCATGGCGCTGGGCTTCGCGGTGCTGGCCGCCGCCGAGGCCGGCCGCGACGGCGAGCACGACCTGGACGCCGTCGCCGAGATCGCCGCCAAGCGCTCGGCGACCGCCTCCGCCTTCTTCTACGTCGACACCCTGGAGTACCTGCGCCGCGGGGGCCGCATCGGCTCGGCCCGCGCCCTGCTCGGCTCCGCCCTGGCGATGAAGCCGTTGCTCCATATGGCGGACGGCCGCGTCGAGCCGCTGGAGAAGGTCCGCACCTCCGCCAAGGCCATCGCCCGGCTGGAGGAGATCGCCGTCGAGCGGGCCGGCGGCGACGGCGGCTCGGTCGAGATCGCCGTCCAGCACCTCGACGCCGCCGAGCGCGCCGACGCCCTGGCCGGCCGGCTGCGCGAGCGGCTGCCCGGATTGACCGGCGTCACGGTGTGCGAGGTCGGCGCGGTCATCGGCGCGCATGTGGGGCCGGGGGTGCTGGGGGTCGTGGTTTCGCCGCGGTGAGGGGTCACAAGCCCTCAGGCCCTCAAACGCGTCAGGCCCTCAAGCCCGTCAAGCCCCGGCCGGCGTCCAGGACCCCGGAGCCCCGACCGGCCGGCCCGTGGCCGCCAGATGCCCGCGCAGCAGTGCCAGCACCGGATGCGGGTTGTCACTCCGCCAGACCAGCGAGTGCGGATACACCGGCGTGGGGTCCAGCACCGGGATCCGCCGCAGGTCGTGGCCGTCGGGCCAGGCCAGGCGCGGCTTCTCCGCCACCAACGACGCGACGTCGACCGAGTCCGCGATGACGTCCATCAGGTGGTCGCTGCCGAAGAACGGCCCTATGCCGTCGATGGAGAGCCCGAACTCCGCGGCCAGCTTCTTGTAGTAGACGGACCACTCGACGCCGTCCGGCACGATCCCCGGAATCCAGATGCGGTGCCCGGCCAGCTGCGCGGGCGTCACGGTGCGCGCCCCCGCCAGCGGATGCCGCGGGCCGACCAGCAGGTCCAGCCGGTCGTCGAAGACCCGGGCGGACTCCACGCCGGGCGGCAGCACGCGCACGTCCGCGACGTAGCGGAACGTCGCGTCGATCTCCCCGCCGCGCACCGCGTCCAGCGCCTGGCCGATGTCGACCAGCGTGACGACGTCGAGCTCGACCTCGGGCCGCGCCTCGTGGAAGCCGCGCAGCAGCGCCGACATCCCGCTGCGCTTGGCGATGACGTCCACCCGCAGGGCGCGCCGCTCCGGCCGCACCGAGGCGAGCGCCTTCGCCTCGGCCTGCATCAGGGCCCTGGCATGCGGCAGGAACGCCTGGCCATCGATGGTGAGCTGGGCGCCGCGGGCCGACCGGGTGAACAGGCGCACCGCGAGTTCCTTCTCCAGGGCGGCGATGCGCTTGGAGGCCGCCTGCTGGGTGATGCCGAGCTCGGTCGCGGCGTCTTGGAAGCGTCCGGTTTGGGCGGCCAGGAGGAAGGTGCGCACCGCTTCGAGGTCCATGGCGGGTCAGCCTAGCTACACAACTGGGAGTTGTGTTCAGTGGTCACTTTGGTTGTTTGACCTGGGTTTCTCGGGGCCGATTGGATGCCGGGAGTCAGCAGCTGGTTGTGGATTCCCAGGAGCGTGCGGGTATGGCGGACGGATCGAAACCGAAGGTGCGGCGGAGCCTGGGGCGGCAGTTCAACTGGCTCTGGTCGGCGTACGCGGTCAGCACGCTGGGGACCTGGCTGGCGTTCAACGCCTTCGCGTTGATCCTCATCAGGGTGCTGCATTCCGGGACGGCGGAGGTCGCGGCCCTGTCCGCGGCCGGGACGGCGGCCGGGGCGCTGGTGGCGCTGCCGCTGGGGCCGTGGGTGGAGTTCCGGCGCAAGCGTCCGGTGATGATCGGCATGGACCTGGTGCGGTTCTTCACGTTGCTGTCGATCCCGCTCGCGTACGGCTTCGGGGTGCTGACGTTCGCGCAGCTGCTCGTGGTGTCGATCGTGACCGGGGCGGCCGACCTGACGTTCACCGCTGCCGCCGGCGCGCATATGCGGACGCTGGTCGCGCAGGAGGACCTGCTGGTCGCCAACGGCCGGTTCGAGTCCACGCAGTGGACGGCGACGGTGCTGGGGATGCCGCTCGGTGGGGCGGCGATCGGGCTGTTCGGGCCGGTGGTGACGGTGGTCGCGGATGCGGTGAGCTATTTGCTGTCGGCGGTCGGGATCCGCGCGATCGGGGGCGGGGAGGCCGATCCGCCGGAGCGGGACGGCGCCGCCGGGCTGCGCGTCCGCGACCTCGTCGAGGGCTGGCGGCACATCCTGACGAACCCGGCGCTGCGGCCGCTGTACTTCAACAGCGGCCGCTGTCAATGCCCTGATCATGGCGCAGTCGCCGCTGCTCGCGGTGCTGATGCTGGGGCGGCTCGGGTTCTCGCCGTTCGAGTACGGGCTGGGGTTCGCGATCCCCTGTCTCGGCGGCCTGCTCGGCTCGCGCCTGAGCCCACGGCTGGTCGCGCGCTACGGCCGCCCCGCGGTGCTGCGCGTCGCCGGGGCGGTGCGGGCGGTGTGGCCGGTCGGGCTGGCGTTCGTCGGGCCGGGGCTGCCGGGGCTGCTGCTGGTGATCGCGATGGAGGCGGGGCTGATCGCCACGTCGGGGGTGTACAACCCGGTGCTGGCCACGCACCGGTTGGAGAACGCCGGGGGCGCGAACGTCACGCGGGTGCTGTCTGCGTGGTCGATCACGAACAAGATCAGCATCGCGACGGCCACCGCGCTGTGGGGGGTGCTCGCGTCGGCGACCAGCCCGCGGTTCGGGCTTGGGGTGGCGGGCGCGCTGCTGTTGGCGACGCCGCTGTTGTTGCCTCGGGGGTTGGGGGGTGGGGTGGTTGGTTCGGGGGTTGGGGTGGTTGGGGTGGTTGGGGTGGCTGGTTCGGGGGCTGTTGGTGATTCTGCGGGGTGAGCCAAGGACTCGGGGCGCAGCTGGTTGGTGGTTTAGGCGATTTTTACGGCTTCGCGGATGGTTTTATGGCCTCGCGGGGGGACGCAGTTCGGTTGTGCCCCGCATGTAGCGCTGGCGGCCGCCGGTTTTCGTGGGCACGACCGCGCGCCGGTCCGAGTCACTGCGCACACGTTGCGTAGGCGGCAATCGTCGTGCGTGGTGGGCACCTTGAGGCCTCCGGCGGGCGCTCTACAGCGAGGGGGCGACCCGCGCGTCCGGCTGTTTGGCGGCGGCCCGCGACTGTTCGGCTTTCTGTCCGCTCGTGGTGCGCCGCGCTGTCTGCTGGCGGCGCTGCTTGTGGTCACCAGGGTTCTGTGCCCCTCGCCACGTCGTCGCCTTACGGAACCAGCCCGGTCCGGTGGCGTCAAGCCGCATCGCTGTTGCTGTGGTGCTGTTTCGTCCGGCTGGACACCACCAAACCGGGCAGGTTGGCTTCGCCCGCCGACGCGGCGAGGGACCCAGAACCAACACCCCGCATGGTCCGGTCGGACACGACTCACCACGTGGCCGGCCAGCGCTGGCCCGTCAGCGCCCGGTGCTGACCGCCGAAGCGATCAGCGCCGGGCCGCCAAGCTGCGAAACCCTAAGCCGGCACCACGTTCACCAGCTTCGGCGCCCGTACGATGACCGTCCGCACTCCGCGCCCCTCCAGGGCGCGCTGCACGCCTTCCGAGGCCAGCGCCAGTTCGCGCAGTGCGTCCTGGTCGATGCTCGGGGGGACCTCCAGGCGGTCCTTCACCTTGCCGGCGACCTGCACTACGCATGTCACCGTCTCGTCGACCAGGTACGCGGGGTCCGCGGCCGGGTACACCGCGCGCGCCACCGAGTTCTTGTGGCCCAGGCGGGACCACAGTTCCTCGGCGATGTGGGGGGCGAAGGGGGCTGTCAGGACCACCAGGGCTTCGGCGGCTGGGCGGGGGACGGTGGGCAGGCGGGTCAGGTGGTTGTTCAGCTCGATCAGTTTGCTGATCGCGGTGTTGAAGCGCATGGCCTCCATGTCGGCGCGGGCGCCGTCGATGGTTTTGTGCATCGCGCGCAGGGTTGGCTCGTCGGGTTCTGTGTCGGTGACCGTGACTTCGCCGGTTTCCTCGTCGATCACGTTGCGCCACAGGCGCTGCAGGAAGCGGAAGCTGCCGATCGAGGCGCGGGTGTCCCAGGGCTTTGACATGTCCAGGGGGCCCATCGACATTTCGTAGATGCGCAGGGTGTCGGCGCTGTACTCGTCGATCATGTCGTCTGGGGAGATGACGTTCTTCAGTGACTTGCCGATCTTGCCGAAGTGCTGGGTGACCGGCTCGCCCTTGTAGTAGAACGCGCCGTCGCGCTCTTCGACCTCGTCGGCTGGGACGTAGATCTCGCGGGCGTCGGTGTACGAGGCGCCCTGGATCATGCCCTGGTTGTACAGCTTGCGGAATGGCTCGGCACTGGTCACCTGGCCCAGGTCGAACAGCACCTTGTGCCAGAAGCGCGCGTACAGCAGGTGCAGTACCGCGTGCTCGGCGCCGCCGACGTACAGGTCCACGCCGCCGGTGTCCTCGTCGTCCTGGGGTCCCATCCAGTACTTCTCGGCTGCGGCGTCGACGAAGCGGGTGTCGTCGGTCGGTGACAGGTAGCGCAGGTAGTACCAGCACGAGCCGGCCCACTGGGGCATGGTGTTGGTCTCGCGGTAGTACTGGCGGGGGCCGTCGCCCAGGTCCAGGGTGACGTTCACCCAGTCGGTGGCGCGCGCC
Organism: Catenulispora sp. GAS73; assembly: GCF_041262085.1. NCBI lineage: Bacteria > Bacillati > Actinomycetota > Actinomycetes > Catenulisporales > Catenulisporaceae > Catenulispora > Catenulispora sp. GAS73. The sequence continues at coordinate 213,978 of NZ_JBGCCM010000016.1, read as the reverse complement.
AGCGGCGGTTCCGGGGCGCTGGTGACGTCGCCGGCCTCGAAGGTCTTCGGCGAGAAGTCCTCGACCTCCGGCAGCTCCAGCGGCAGCATGGACTCCGGCAGTGCGCGGGCGATGCCGGCCTCCGGGCCGTCGGCCGCGTAGACGATCGGGAACGGCTCGCCCCAGTACCGCTGGCGCGAGAACAGCCAGTCGCGCAGCCGGTAGGTGACGGTGCCCTCGCCGATTCCCTTGGCCTGCAGCCATTCGGTGATGGCGCGGATCGCCGCCGGGACCGGCAGCCCCTCCAGCGACACCTCGTCGTTGGCGGAGTTGGTGATCTGCGCGGTCTTGGAGTCGTAGGCCTCGGTCCAGTCCGCGACATCCTCCGGCCACTGGGCCGGCGGCGCCACCACGATCTGCATCGGCAGGTCGAAGGCCCGCGCGAACTCGAAGTCGCGCTGGTCGTGCGCGGGCACGGCCATGATGGCGCCGGTGCCGTAGCCCATCAGCACGTAGTCGGCGATGAACACCGGCACGCCCTCGCCGTTGACCGGGTTCACCGCGAACGTGCCGGTGAACACGCCGGTCTTCTGCCGGCCCTCGGTCTGCCGCTCGACCTCGGTCTTGGCCGCGGCGGCGGCGCGGTAGGCGGCGACGGCCTCGGCCGGGGTGGCGTGTCCGCCGGTCCACTTCTCGCGGGTGCCGGCCGGCCACTCCTTCGCCACGAAGGAGTCCACCAGTTCGTGCTCCGGAGCCAACACCATGTACGTGGCGCCGAACAGCGTGTCGGGGCGGGTCGTGAAGATCTCGATGGTCTTCTGGGAGCCGTCGACGGCGGTCACGCCGAAGTGCACGCGAGCGCCCTCGGAACGTCCGATCCAGTTCCGCTGCTGCAGCTTGATCGGCTCGGGCCAGTCCAGCCGGTCCAGGTCGGCCAGCAGTCGGTCACCGTACTTGGTGATGCGCATCATCCACTGGCGCAGGTTGCGCTTGAACACCGGGAAGTTGCCGCGCTCGGAGCGGCCGTCCGCGGTGACCTCCTCGTTGGACAGCACGGTGCCCAGGCCCGGGCACCAGTTCACGGGCGCCTCGGCGATGTAGGCCAGGCGGTAGGAGTCGATGATCGTCGCCTGCTCCTGCGCCGACAGCGCGCTCCAGGCGCGGCCGTCGGGGGTGCGGCGGGCGCCGTCGGCGAACTGCCCGATCAGCAGGCTGATCGGCCGGGCCTTGTCGGCCTGGTCGTCGTACCAGGAGTTGAAGATCTGCAGGAAGATCCACTGCGTCCACTTATAGAAGGACACGTCGATGGTCGACACCCCGCGCCGGGTGTCGTGGCCGAAGCCGATGCGGTGGATCTGCTCCTTGTACCGGGCGATGTTGGCCTCGGTGCTGATCCGCGGGTGGATGCCGTGCTCGACCGCGTACTGCTCGGCGGCCAGGCCGAAGGCGTCGAAGCCGATCGTGTGCAGCACCTTGTGGCCGGTCATCATCTTGTACCGGCCCAGCACGTCGGTGGCGATGTAGCCCAGCGGGTGGCCGACGTGCAGGCCGGCGCCGGAGGGGTACGGGAACATGTCCAGGATGTAGGCCTTGGGCTCCGCGGTGTCGGCCGGGTGGTCCGGGACCTCGAAGGTGTGGTGCTCGGCCCAGTACTCCTGCCACTTGGGCTCGATGTCGGCCGCTACGGAAGCCGTGTACCGGAACTTGGGCTCATCGCTAGCAGGCTTGGGCTGTGTGTCGGTCTGCTCGCTCATTGTCGTCTCAGTCCTCGGGATACGTCTGGTCAGAATCAGGCATGAAGGTCTGTGCTGGATATGAAGGTCTGTGCTGGAAATGAAAAAGCCCCTCGCGCATGGAGGGGAGCCGCGCTGACCGGAGCCTATGGCGGCTCCGTCCTGTTTCAGCGCGGCGACATAAGAAGCAGCGTCACAGCCCGCATACCTCAAGGGTACCAGCGACGCCTCCGAGATATCCGCCCTACCTGCGGACCAGGCCGAGGACCAGCAGGATCTGCGCCAGGTGGTAGGTGACGATGATCGGGACGTCCAGCTCCCAGTCCTTGCGGACGAACCGGGTCCAGCCGATCATCGCGTCGGAGACGGCGAACAGCAGCGCGCCGGGGATGATGCGCAGGTCACCGGTCCACCAGGCCGCGACCACCATCAGCGAGATGACGGTGACGTAGGCGAAGACCGGCACGGCCAGGGCGGGATCCTCGTCCTTCGCTGCGGCGCGGATCGGAAGGCCGACAGTCGCGAACAGGGCGCCGGCCAGGACCAGGCCGGTGAGGACGAAAGAGATCGCGTAGCCGCCGTGGGCATGGAGGCGGACGAACGCCGCGATGTACGCGACGTGTGCGAGCAGGAAGGCGCCCAGGCCGAGCACGAAGTTCCGGTCGGCCGCCGGGGAGTCCTCCGGCAGCATCAGGAACACATCGCCGACCAGGCTCAGGACCAGGGCCGCGGTCATGGTCACCACGAGGTAGGCCGGGGCGTGCTGTGCGTGCGCGATGGCCAGGGCCGCGGCGGTCAGCGCGACCATGGTCAGCGGCTTGGCGACGTACTCCGCACGGCGCGCAGCCACCGACGCCGAATCCATGGCGCGCCGCGAGACGGCGGTCCAGTCGGCGAAGGCCACCACGAGGGTCAGCAGCGTCAGCGTCAGAGGCACAGCGGAAAGCTACTACTCGGTAGCTTCGATGTCAGCAGCCCTCGGCGCGAAAGCTCTCCTTGTATATATGTACGACGCTCAAATGTTCAGTCTCCGCGTGGTTTCTCCAGCTCCGGAGCAGCTGCGGGAGCCGCCGGAGCCTCGGTCGCCACCGCGGCCGCCGGAACCGCCGCCAACTCCGGTTCCCGCCGCAGCCGCAGGAACCGCGGCGTCGGGAACGCCAGGAACCCCTCGGCCCGCCCGGCCGCGATGGCGATCCGCGCCAGGTCCCGGGCCTTCGGGAAGCACAGGTAGCGCGGCTCCCAGACCGGCCGGTACTTCATGTTCGCCCGGTACAGCGACTCCAGCTGCCACCAGCGCGAGAACACCGACAGCACGACCCGCGCCAGCCGCAGGAACGGCCCGGCGCCGATCCGGCCGGCCCGCTCGAAGATGCTGCGGAACATCGCGAAGTTCAGCGAGACCCGCTCCACCTTATGGTCGGGGCCGGCCTTGATCAGGTCGATCACCATGAACTCGACCAGGCCGTTCTCGGTCCCGCGCTCGCGGCGCATCAGGTCCAGCGACAGCCCCTTGGTCCCCCACGGCACGAAGGACAGCAGCGCGCGCAGTGTCCCGTCGCCGTCCAGGCACTCGACCATCACGCACTGGCCGTCCGCCGGGTCGCCGAGCCGGCCCAGCGCCATCGAGAAGCCGCGCTCGACGCTGCCGTCGCGCCAGTCGTCCGCCCTGCGGACCAGGCGGGCCATCTCGTCGGCCGGGATCTCGGCGTGCCGGCGGATGCGGGTGCGGTAGCCGGCGCGCTCGACCCGGTTGTACGCCTGCCGGACCACGCGCATCGCGCGGCCCTCCAGGGTGAACTCGTCGACCTCGACCACCGCCTCGTCGCCGAGCTCGATGGCGTCCAGGCCGAACCGGGTCAGGACCTTGCCACCCTCCTCCGAGGCGCCCATCACGGCCGGTACCCAGGCGTGCTGCCGGGCCTCGGCCAGCCAGGCCTCGATCGCCCCGGGCCAGGCCTCGACGTCCCCGATCGGGTCGCCGGAGGCCAGCGACACCCCGCCGACCGGCCGGTAGGCGATCGCCGCCTTGCCGGTCGGGGACCACATCACCGCCTTGTCCCGGCGCAGGTTGAAATAGCCCAGCGAGTCCTGGTCGCCGAACTTGTCCAGCAGGGTGCGCAGCCGGTCGTCGTCCTCGGCCAGGTGCCGGTAGGTACCGCGGCGCGGCTGGAACAGGGCCCAGGCCACCGCCAGGATCATCAGGGAGCCGATCAGGTTGACCGTCACGTCGACCCAGTGCGGCACCTCGACGGCGGTGTCGTACCACCAGATCCCGGTGCCGGCCATGCCCGCCTTGAGCGTGTAGAGCGCCTGGTCGCCGAGGTCGGTGGCGGGGTTGGCGTCGTTCCAGGCCACCAGGGTGACGCCGAGCACCGTCGACAGCGCCAGCGACACGCCGAGCACGATCAGCGCCAGCCGGAAGTTGGCGGCGTCGAAGACGGCGTAGAACTGCTTGCGGGACCAGATCACCAGCCCGATGAACAGCGCCTGGACCACGAAGGCGACGATCAGCGGCGCCAGCGGCTGCAGGTCGGAGGAGGTGACGTTGTACAGCAGCGCACTGATCGCCAGCCAGCCCAGCGGGCCGACGAACAGCCCCAGCACCATCAGCAGCCACCAGGCGACGCGCTTGCGCCGGCGCACGGCCGCGCCGAGCATCAGCATCAGCACGCCGAAGCCGATCGAGGGCACGCCGAGCAGGAACCCCAGGCTGAACAGGATGTAGTCCGGCAGCCGGTCGATGCGCTCGTTGGTCCGCGGCGAGAGCGCGGACAGGAACGAGGCCAGCGCCACGATCCGGCAGTACCAGACCAGCAGCGTCGGGATCCGGGCGCGGAAACGCTGCACGCGGCTCGTAGTCGCGGTCTCCGTCATCCGAACCCTTACCTCCGGCTGTGTATGGTTTCGAAGCTGATAGCCGTCCAATCTACTCAACGCCCGGGTTCATCCTGGAGTGCCGTGGGCGACGCGCGCGGGGAGGCGTCATTGCCGGAGCGGCGCGGGAATTTACTGGTACTCTCCGGGGCACCGCGGGTGGGGCGGTAGTAAAGCGATCACTGGCGGACGGATGTTGGGGGCTTACCCGATGGAGCAACAACCCGGACGGCGGCAGCCTGGACGTGGCCGCGCTGGGGACCAGTCGTCGCGCCCACCCGAGGACTTCGTCGAGGACGACCCGACGATGGTGCGCCCGTTCGTGCGGGCTTCGTCCGGCGGACGGCCCCGACAAGGCGCACCGGGCGGCGGACAGGGACGGCAGAACGGCCGGCAACCGCAGGCGAACGGTCGGCAGCAGCAACCCAATGGGCGGCAGCAGCCCAACGGTCGCGGTCGGCAGAACGGCCCCGGCCCCGAAGGCTCGCGCCCGGGAGGTCAGGGCGTCCCCGGCCCGCGACCACCCCGCGACGCCGACCCGCAGCAGGTCCCCGGACTGCTCTCGACCCCGATGCCGCCGCCGCGCGCGGTGGCCCGGAACGCCCCGCCGCAGAATCCCGCCCCGGAGCCGGATCCGCCGATGAGCGACCTGACCACGACGATGCCGATCCTGGCCGTGCCGGCCGACGACGGCTACGACGGTTACGACGGCTACCCGGACCACTATCCGGAGCACGAAAACCCGGCGCCCGGCGAGCACGGCCACTTCCACGACGACGCCGACTGGGCCCGGCACCGCGGCGGGAACCGGCCGCCGCGCGCGGTGAAGATCGGGGCGATCCTGGCCGGCGTGGCGGTGGTCGGAGTGGCGGCTTACAGCGTGCTCGGCGGCGGATCGGGCCAGCCGTCGGCGGGCCCCGCGGCGGCCGGGTCCACGACGAACGGCGCGGCCGGCGCCGCCCCGGGGACGCCGTCGGACAGCGCCACGTCCGCGCCCGGCACGCCGACGCCCACCGGATCGCCGACCGACTCCAGCTCGGGGTCGAAGAGCGCGAGCACGCCTTCGACGTCGCACAGTTCGAAGTCGCCGTCGAAGGCGTCGAGTACGTCGCACCCTTCGTCGCCGAGCAGCTCGCAGATGACGTCGCGGCCGAGCAGCGCGCCGTCGACACCGACGAGCAGCGCCACGGCACCGCCGCCGCCGCCGACAAGCTCCGCCTCGCCGGCGTTCACGGTTCTGGGTCCCGGCTCCAGCGGCCCGGCGGTGTCGCAACTTCAACAGAACCTCAAGAAGTCCGGCGACTGGTGGCTCAAGGTCACCGGCACCTGGAACAGCGACACGACGAACGCGGTCCAGAACTTCCAGGACGCAAACCCAGGTACCAGCCCGCCCGACGCCTACGGAACCTATGGACCGGCGACCGACAAGGCGTTGCAATCCGCGGTAGGCAACTGAGCGTAAGCGGACGGGCATAGGCCGGTACCGGCCTATAGCCTGATTCACATCCCCCGACGAACATCAGAGTGATAGCGTCGGTGATCGCCCAAAGTCGCGCCACGCCACGAAGGACGTTACGGAGGCAGAGATGTCCGCACCGCAGCAGCCTTTGGAGCCCGACTTACCCCGGATACCGGTGCAGTCACGGCACGAAGCGGACTTGTTTCGCCGCGACCCCGCGACCCGCACCGATCCCCGCGAGAGCGCACCGAAGCCGGCGCCGGCGCCACCCGGTTCCGGCCCGCGAACGGAGGAGTTCAGCGTGGCGGATACGAATGGCGGCCGTCGCCCGGCCCCCAGACAAAAACGCTCGATGCCCGACCAGGAATGGAACACCGGAAACCCGGGAAACGCGGGCAACGCACCGCACACCGACGCGAACCTGCCGATGACGCAGCGCCGGGTGCCGGACCCCTCGTGGGTGCCGGGGGCGGGGCAGCAGGGTGCGCCGCACGGTGGTCAGGGTGGCCAGGGCGGTCACGCCGGCCACGGGCAGCAGCCTTCGTTCCAGCCGCGCCCGAACGCGCCGCAGGCTGCTGGGACGCAGCCGAATTCCGCGCCGGCGGCACGGGATCCGTTCTTCGGCGAGCGACCGGCTGCCGCGCGGCAGCCCTCGTTCCAACCGCGGCCCGCAGCGCCTGGCCCGCAGCAGCCTTCCTTCCAGGCATTCCAGCCTCGGTCGAGTGTGCCTCCTGGGCAGCACCCTTCCTTCCAGCCGCGACCGGCCGCAGCGCAGCCCGCCGCTCCCACCGGGCAGCATCCTTCCTTCCAGCCGCGACCGGCCGCGCCGCAGTCCGCTGCTCCTACCGGTCAGCACCCTTCGTTCCAGCCCCGGCCGAGCGCGCCGCCGCAGCAGCATCCTTCGTTCCAGCCGCGGCCCGCTGCGCCGACCGGCCAGCACCCGTCGTTCCAGCCCCGCCCGGCCGCTCCCGGCGCGCAGCACCCTTCGTTCCAGCCGCGCCCGAGCGCGCCGCAGCCTCCGGCTCCCGGCGGCCAGGGCGCCCTGCCCCAGCGGCAGTCGGCGGCGCCTGCCGCTCAGCGTGCCGAAGGCCTCACGCGCGATCTGCGTACTCCGGCGCCCGCGCGCCGTACCGAGGCCGAGTGGTTCCGGCCGACCGGCGAGAGCCGAATACCCGGCTCCGATGGCCACGCGCCTGAGAGCCGTGGCGAGGTCACGCGCCTGTCCGACCGCGCCGTCGGGCGTGATCTGGTCCGGCGGCCGGTGAACGAGACCGCGCTGCTGCCGTCGTCCGGCGGCTTCGGCGGCTCGGGCTCCGGGTTCGGCGGCGACGGCGGTGGCGGTGACGGCGGCGACCTGCCTCCCTTCGACCGCGGCAACGGCGGCCGGCACCGGGGCCCGCGCCGTCCCGCGTTCCGGGCCGCCGTGCCGATCGCCGCGGTGCTCGCGGCCAGCGGCGGGGCGCTCGGGCTGGTGCACGCCGTCAGCTCCGGGGCACCCGGGTCCAGCGTGGACATGGGGTCGGGGAGCAACGGCTCGTCCGTCACCACCGATTTGAGCAACGCCCCCTCCGGGGACGGCTCGACCCTCGGCTCCAGCGGGGCCAGCTCCGATCCGGCGACCTCGCCGCTGGACGCGACCGCCTCCAGCTCCGGCGCGCCGTCCGGGCTGAACCCCGGCCAGCAGACCACGACCGCGCCCGGCAGCCGCACCGCGCCGCCGAGTACGTCGACCAAGGCGACCTCGACGCCGTCGGGGCCGAGCTCCCCGGGCAGTTCCGGGCCGGGGCTGCCGACGAACGGCCCGGTCCAGACCTCGAACCCGCCGAGCGCACCGGGCGCGCCGAGCACCCCGCTCAGCACCACGCCCACCACGCCGGGCACCCCGACCACCACGCCGACGACCCCGGTCACGACGCCGGCGCCGCCGACCTCGACGCTGCCCCAGACCCCGTCGGGCCCGACGACGCCCAGCACGCCGACCTCGGGCCCGACCACCCCGACGCCGACCGGCCCGACGACCACGCCGACCCCCACGCCGACACCGACCCCGAGCCCGTCGAGCAGCACCCCGCAGATCTCGCCGAGCGCGGGCACGCTGCAGGCCGGCGACACCGGCCCGGACGTCTCGACCCTGCAGACGCTCCTGGACCGCCTCGGCACCCCGACGTGGGTCCCGGTGACCGGGGTCTACGACACCCGCACCACCGAGGCCGTCGCCTACGTCCAGAACATGCTCAACATCACGGCGGACCCGCGCGGCGTGTGCGGCCCGGCCACGGCCGTGGCGATCAACACGCTGGCAGCACACTGAATCACCGCTCCACATATCGAAACACACTGACAAACTGCCGAAAGGTCGCGCCGGGGCCGGGAAACTCCCGGCGCGGCCTTCGAAGGCAGCCCAGGGCGGCTGACCGCGGCGGTGCACCGGTGTCGTGCCGCCGGTCGACGGCGGCTACCTCGCGCGGTAGCGAGACTCGGCGAATCAGACCTCAGCGATCCGGACCGTAGAGCTGGTAATACCGTTCCACCAGCCCGCTCTCGGCGATCGAGGCGTCGGTCCGCGCCACGTCGTGCCCGGCCGCGAAACCGTTCCCCGGCCGGGCCAGCGTGCACGCGCCCCACACCAGCGCCGCCATCGTCAGATCCGACTGCCGCGCCGGCACCCGGTCGCCTCGCGGCCCGGACACCCGCAGCCCGTCGGCGAGCACGGTGACCGGACCGTTCGGCATCACGTACCGCACCCCGACACGCGGCACCTCCTCGACCCGCTCGGCACGCTCGATCAGGCCCGGCAGGTCGATCTCCGAGGCCCGCCCCGACACGCTCGCCACGAAACAGTCCCCTGGCAGAAAGTCCAGATCCTCGCCACCGAGCCCGGCCTGCCCTGCCTGCCCGTCCTCTCCTGCCTGCACGGCCGCCCCGGCCTGCCCGGCCTGCCCCGCCTGCCCGGTCGAGCACACGATCAGCGTCGGCCGGTGGCCGTCCAGCAGCGCCGACAGGTCCGGCGCCGTCAGGTACCCGGCCTCGTGCGCGGCGACCAGCCGGCGCCACTCGGTGTCGTACACGGCGACCCGCATCCGCTGCCCCCGCAACACCGCCGCCACCTGCTCCCCGACGACGCCGTACCCGATGACCAGCGCCTGCCCGCCGTCGAAGTTCTTCTCCGGCACCAGTTCCCGGATCGAGCGCACCACGGACTCGGCGATCCAGCGCGCCTCGATCCCGCGCTTCACCGCACTCTGCGCCACGCTGAACACCGGCACGGGTACCGCGTCTCCGAGCTCTTCGATACCCGCCGGCGACTGCTCGACCAGCCCCTGGAAACTCGGGAGCAACTCCGGCGCGAGCCGCGTCACCGTCGGCAGCACATGCCCGCCGTCGTCGATCACCACGCTCGGCTCGCAGACCCGTGCCGCGTGCAGCCGCAGCGCGGTCTCGGCGTCCGACACCGGCAGCACCGCGATGCCGAGCGCGGCCAGGTGCGCCTCGACCCGCGACCGCAGCTTGTGCGGGTACTCCTTCTTCAGCACCGTCATCGCCTCGGGCCGCGCTCCGAGCGCGATCAGCGTCTGCGCCTGTACCACCAGGTCCGACAGCAGGTGCCCGACCAGCACCACCCCGCACCCCCCGAGCGGCTTGTCCGTCACCCGCTCCAGCAGCCCGGCCAGCAACGGCAGCTGCTCGGCGAACGCGTCGGTCTCGAACTCGGTGAACGGCACGCCCTCCAGGCACCCCAGCGCCTTCGCCGCGTCCGCCTCGCCGATCTCCGCGCGGTCCAGCAGCGTCGCGGACAACACCAGCTGCGCGCTCCCCCGGTCGCGCGGCCGGCCGGCCGGCGCCATCGCGATCAGCATGCTGCCATCCCCGCCGACGCCGAGCGGGACCAGCCACGCGCCCGGCCCGAGCCGGTGCCGGCGGGCCGCGGCCGGGAACGCCGCCTCGATCCGGTCCAGCACCTCGGCCAGCACCAGACGACCCTGCTCGGCGGTGCCCTGGAGCTCGGTGATCGCGGTCGCGGGGCCCCGGTGGTGCGTGTCCTTCACAGCCCACGTATACCAGATTGCTGAGGAATGACCGTTTCACCACGCACTCGACCGCGACTAGTCATGCATACGACGAAGACTCACCGACAGCTCGCGGACGACTCAAGGTTGACCCGCGAACAGCCCCCGGCCACCTGTGCGTCGCATCACACGCGAGCCCGCCGGAGCACCCCCGACATGGCCGATGATTCCTGCTTGTCCAGGACTGTGCGCGGACATGGACACGGCCGTCCCATTCCGTGAGCGAGAATGAGGAGATGACCACCGGCACCACTGACGACCTGACCCCCGCCCAACGGGCAGCCGCGGTCCGGCGTCTGGAGAAGTCGATCGGCTCACTGGCCGGTGTGGCGATCCAGCGGATGGAGGAGCGCCTGGCCTGGTACCGGGCCATGCCCCCGGACAACCGCTCCTGGATCGGCCTGGTCGTGCAGGCCGGTATCGCGGCCTTCGTGGAGTGGTTCCGCAATCCGCAGGACCGTACCGCGATCAGCGCGGACGTCTTCGGCACCGCCCCGCGCGAGCTGACCCGCTCGGTGACCCTGCGCCAGACCGTCGAACTCGTCCGCACGACCATAGAAGTGGTCGAGGAGGGCATCGGCCAGATCGCGCAGGGCCCGGCCGAGCAGGCCGCGCTGCGCGAGGGCATGCTGCGCTACTCCCGCGAGATCGCCTTCGCCGCCGCGCAGGTCTACGCGCAGGCCGCCGAGCTGCGCGGCGCGTGGGACGCACGGCTGGAGGCGCTGGTCGTCGACGAGCTGATGCGCGGCGACGTGCTGGACGACACCGTCCGCTCCCGCGCCGCGGCCCTGGGCTGGGACAGCGCCTCGGGCCTGGTGGTGGTGGTCGGCACCACCCCGGAGCCGCTGGCGGGGCGGGAGAACGTCCGGCAGCACACCGCGCTGGTGGCCGACGCCGTGCACCGCGCCGCGCGCCGGGCCCGGCTGACCGTGCTCACCGGGGTGCAGTCGGACCGGCTGGTGGTGATCATCGGCGGCGCCGACGATCCGCTGACCGCGACCCGCGCGCTGGCCAACGAGTTCGGGCCGGGGCCGCTGGTGATCGGTCCGGTTGTCGAGGACCTCCTGTCTGCGGGCATTTCCGCCCAAGCCGCCCTGTCCGCGGTGCGCGCTGCGGGTGCCTGGCCCGACGCGCCGCGTCCGGTGCTGGCCGCCGAACTCCTCCCGGAACGTGCCCTGGCCGGCGACGAGGCCGCGAAGGCTCAACTGGTGGCTGAGGTCTATCGGCCGCTGGAGTCCGCGGGCGCGGCGTTGCTCGAAACCGTTTCGGCGTATCTGGAACAGGCCGCGTCGCTGGAGAGCGCCGCGCGAATGCTGTTCGTCCACCCCAACACCGTGCGCTACCGGCTCAAAAGGGTGAGCGAACTCACAGGCCTCAATCCCGCGCAACCGCGCGCCGCGTTCACCCTCCATATGGCGCTGGCCTTGGGAAGGTTGGCTGGACCGTCGAACGCTTTGTAGGAACCCTCCAAGATCCAGACCATGATCTTCGTCCGCCCCGCTAAAGGCAATCTCGCGGTTGACGAACGAGAGTGAATGACGTGCTAGTACTCGTCGCGCCGGGCCAGGGTGCCCAGTCCCCCGGATTCCTCGCCCCTTGGCTGGAGGTCCCAGGTTTCGCCGACCGGCTGACCTGGTGGTCCGCCGTGGCCGGGCTGGATCTCGTGCACTACGGGACCGAAGCCGACGCCGAGACCATCAGGGACACCGCGATCGCGCAGCCGCTGCTGGTGGCCTCCGGGATCGCCTCGGCCCTCGCGCTGTTCCCGCACCCGGCGGACGCTTTCAAGATGATCGGCGCGGCCGGCGGGCACTCCGTCGGCGAGATCGCCGCCGCCGCCGGCACCGGCGTGATCACCGCCGAGGCGGCCATGGTGTTCGTCCGCGAGCGCGGCCGGCTGATGGCGCAGGCCGCCGCGGTCACCCCGACCGGCATGACAGCAGTGCTCGGCGGCGACCGCGAGGTGGTGCTGGCCAAGATCGCCGAGCACAACCTGATCCCGGCGAACAACAACGGGGCCGGCCAGATCGTGGCCGCCGGCACGCTGGAGGACCTGGCGCGGTTCGGGGACGACGGCCCCGACGGGGCCCGGCTGCGTCCGCTGAGCGTGGCCGGCGCGTTCCACACCCAACACATGGGCTCGGCCGTGGAGCAACTCTCCCGGCTGGCCAAGGGCATCACCACGCGCGACCCGCGCACCCGGCTGGTGTCCAACGCCGACGGCGCGGTCGTGCACGACGGCCGCGAGGTCCTGCGCCGCCTGGTCGCCCAGGTCTCCAACCCGGTGCGCTGGGACCTGTGCATGGATACTTTCGGCGAACTCGGGGTAACCGGCATCCTTGAGGTGCCGCCGGCCGGGACCCTGACGGGTCTGGCCAAGCGCGCACTGAAGGGTGTTGAGACCTTCGCGCTGAAGACGCCGGACGACCTGGACGCCGCGCGCGCCTTCGTCGCCAAGCACGGCGAGTCCGCCGGCGCCGACTCGCTGGACACGGCTCCGACCTGGCGCCTGGTCATCGCCCCGCACGGCGGGACGGTGCGCCGGGGCGCCTTCGAGGCCGGCGACAAGCTGGAGCGGGACACCGCGGTGGCGACCGTCGCCGCCCGCGGTGACGAGCATGAGATCACGGTGCGACACGAGGGCGAGATCCTCGAGTGGCTCGTGGAAGACGGGGACCCGGTCGCGCCGGGGCAGCCGCTGCTGCGCGTCCACCCGACCGGCTCGTACGTCTAGCCGGCCCGACACTCGGTAAAGGGGATCCGATCATGGCAACCATCAGGGAGAAGCAGGGCGCGGCGCACACCCGCATCATGGGTGTCGGCAGCTACGTCCCGAGCCGCGTCGTCACCAACGACGAGGTGATCACCTGGATCGACTCCTCCGACGAGTGGATCCGGACGCGCTCGGGCATCACCGAGCGCCGCTGGGCCACGCCGGAGGAGACCGTGCTGGAGATGTCGGTCGAGGCGGCCGGCAAGGCGCTGGCCGCCGCCGGGATCGCCGGCGACCAGCTCGGCGCGATCATCGTCTCCACGGTCTCGCACTTCCACCAGACCCCGGCGCTGGCCTGCCTGGTCGCCGACCGGCTGGGCACCAACGGCGCGGCGTACGACATCTCCGCCGGCTGCGCGGGCTTCTCCTACGGCGTGGCTCAGGCCTCGGACATGGTCAAGGCCGGCAGCGCCGAGTACGTGCTGGTGATCGGCGTGGAGCGGCTCTCGGACCTGACCGACATCCACGACCGCGGCACCGCCTTCATCTTCGGCGACGGCGCGGGCGCGGTGGTGATAGGCCCCTCCGACACCCCCGGGATCGGCCCGGTGGTGTGGGGCTCGGAGGGCGACAAGTACGGCACCATCACCCAGACCTTCCCCTGGAACGAGGTTCCGGAGGAGGGCGAGGACGGCGGTGCGGTGCGCGGCCCGTTCCTGCAGATGGAGGGCCAGGCGGTCTTCCGCTGGGCCTCGTACCAGATGGCCGAGGTCTCGCTGAAGGCGCTGGCCGAGGCCGGCATCACCTCCGGCGACCTGGACGCGTTCATCCCGCACCAGGCCAACATGCGCATCACCGACCGGCTGGTGAAGGTCCTGGACCTGCCCGAGCACGTGCCGGTCGCGCGGACCATCGCCGAGTACGGCAACAACTCCGCGGCCACCATCCCGATGGCCATGGACCGCATGCTCTCCGAGGGCAGCGCACCGCACGGCGGGCTGGCTCTGCTCATCGGCTTCGGGGCGGGTCTGGTGTACGCGGCGCAGGTCGTTACGCTCCCCTAGCTGTTAGCCGTTAGATTCACCCCGGGCCCGCGCTTCCCGCGGATCCGGGATCCACCCAACAGAGAAAACCAACGAAGGAGCGCCACACAATGGCTCTGACCCAGGATGAGATCCTCGCGGACCTCGCCGAAATCGTCGAAGAAGTCGCGGGCGTGGACAAGGCCGACGTCCAGCTGGACAAGTCCTTCACCGGCGACCTGGACGTCGACTCGCTGACCATGGTCGAGGTCGTCGTGGCCGCCGAGGAGAAGTTCGGCGTGAAGATCCCGGACGACGCGGTCAAGGACCTGTCCACGGTCGGCGACGCGGTCGGCTACATCCAGAAGAACCAGGCCTGAGCCGACCGGCTAGACCTGTTGTGACGCAGGACCCGCACTACGGCCGTCCGGCCGGCAGAACCCGTAGAACTTCCAGATAGAAGGTAAGGCTCGTGACTGCTCGCAAGTCTGTCGTCGTCACCGGTGTCGGTGCGACCACGCCGCTCGGCGGAGACGCCGCCTCGTTCTGGGACGGGCTGCTGGCCGGACGCTCCGGGGTGCGCAACCTGACCGAGGAGTGGGCCGAGCAGCTGCCGGTCCGGTTCGCCGCGCGCGTCGCGGTGGAGCCGTCGGCGCACCTGAAGCCGGTCGAGATGCGCCGGCTGGACCGCTCGGCGCAGTTCGCCGTGATCGCGGCCCGCGAGGCCTGGAAGGACGCGGGCTTCGAGGGCAAGTCCGCCGAGCCGAACCGCCTGGGCGTGATGGTCGGCTCCGGCATCGGCGGCGTCACCACGCTGCTGAGCGCCTACGACGATCTGCTCGCCAAGGGCCCGCGCTCGGTCGGCCCGCGCACCGTCCCCATGCTCATGCCGAACTCCCCGGCGGCCTACGTCGGCCTGGAGTTCGACGCCCGCGCCGGCGTGCACGCGCCGGTGTCGGCCTGCGCCACCGGCGCCGAGGCCGTCGGCCACGCCATCGAGATGATCCGCTCCGGCCGCGCCGACGTGGTACTGGCCGGCGGCACCGAGGCGGCCATCCACCCGCTGCCGATCGCGGCCTTCGCCAACATGATGGCGATGTCCAAGCGCAACGACGACCCGCAGCACGCCTCCCGGCCCTTCGACGTCAGCCGCGACGGCTTCGTGCTCGGCGAGGGCTGCGGCATCCTGGTCCTGGAGTCGGCCGAGCACGCCGCCGCGCGCGGCGCCCGGGTCTACGCCGAGGCCGCCGGCGTCGGCTTCTCCGCGGACTCCCACGACATCGCCCAGCCCGAGCCGGACGGCCGCGGCGTCGCCGAGGCGCTGGCCTTCGCGCTGGAGGACGCCGACCTGTCGGCGAGCGACGTCAGGCACCTGAACGCGCACGCCACCAGCACCCCGCGCGGCGACCTCGCCGAGATCATGGCCTTCCGCAAGATCCTGGGCTCGGCCGCCGAGGACGTCGCGGTCTCGGCCACCAAGTCGATGCACGGGCACCTGCTCGGCGGCACCGGCGCGATCGAGTCGGTGGCCACCGTGCTGGCCCTGTACCACCGCCAGGCCCCGCCGACGATCAACATCGAGACCCTGGACCCCGAGGTCACCCTGGACATCGTCCGCGACAAGCCGCGGGCGCTGCCCGAGGGCCAGATCGCGGCGCTCAACGACTCCTTCGGATTCGGCGGGCACAACGTGGTCGTGGCCTTCCGGTCCGTCTGAGAACCGAGGGCACAGCGATGTCATTGACCGAAACAACGGCGGCGCCGGCGATCCCGGCGCCGGCCAAGCCCGCGCGCGAGGACGACCCGCGCAACCCGGTCAAGCGCCTGGAGCGGCTCTTCGACGCCGGCACCACCGAGCTGCTGACCCCGGTCGACGACTCCGGCTTCCTGGCCGCCGCCGGCCTGATCGACGGCGTTCGCACCGTGGCCTACGCCTCGGACGCCACCATCCAGGCCGGCGCCATGGGCGCCACCGGCTGCCAGGTGATCCTGACCGCCTACGAGCACGCCCTGGCCGACGGCTGCCCGATCGTCGCGCTCTTCCACTCCTCCGGCGCCCGCCTGCAGGAGGGCGTGGCCTCGCTGCACGCGGTGGGCCTGGTCTTCGCGGCCATGACCCGCGCCAGCGGCAAGATCCCGCAGATCTCCGTGGTCCTGGGCCCGGCGGCCGGCGGCGCGGCCTACGGCCCGGCGCTGACCGACATCGTGATCCTGGGCCCGGCCGGCCGCATCTTCGTCACCGGCCCGGACGTGGTCCGCTCGGTCACCGGCGAGGACGTGGACGCGCTGCGCCTGGGCGGCCCGGAGCCGCACGGCCGGCGCTCCGGCGTGGTGCACGTGGTCTGCGACACCGACGACACGGCGTACTCCAACGCCCGCAAGCTGGCCGCGCTGCTGGGCGACCAGGGCACGCTGGACGTCCCCTCGGTCGAGGACCGCGACCTGGCGCACCTGCTCCCGGCCTCCCCGAAGCGCGCCTACGACGTCCACCCGCTGGTGAACGCGGTGTTCGACAAGGCCGGCGTGGAGCTGCACCCGAAGTGGGCCCCGAACGTGGTGACGGCCCTGGGCCGCTTCGGCGGCCGCACGGTCGGCGTCGTCGCGAACAACCCGCTGCGCCTCGGCGGCTGCCTGGACTCCTCCTCGGCGGAGAAGGCGGCCCGCTTCGTCCGCATGTGCGACGCCTTCGGCGTCCCGCTGATCGTCCTGGTGGACGTCCCCGGCTACCTGCCCGGCGTCGGCCAGGAATGGGACGGCGTGGTCCGCCGCGGCGCGAAGCTCCTGCACGCCTTCGCCGAATGCGTGGTCCCGCGCGTCACCCTGGTGACCCGCAAGACCTACGGCGGCGCCTACATCGCGATGAACTCCCGAGCCCTGGGCGCCACGAAGGTCTTCGCCTGGCCGACCGCCGAAGTCGCGGTCATGGGCGCGGTGGCGGCGGTCCGCATCATCCACCGCCGCAAACTCGCGGAGGTCTCCGAGGACATCCGCCCGCAACTGGAGCAGGAACTCGCGGCCGAGCACGAGAAGGTCTCCGGCGGCCTCCAGCGCGCGATCGAGATCGGCGTGGTCGACGAGGTCGTGGAGCCGGCGCTGTCGCGCAGCGCCATCGCGGCGGCGATCGCCGCGGCGCCCGGCGGGATCGGCGGGGGTGCGCTGGTGCGCGGGCAGCACGGGAACATTCCGCTGTAGCTCTTCATCGAATCAGCCCCCGGCGTGGTGCTCCGGCACCGGTCGGGGGCTGATTCGCCTCTCGCGAAGATCAGCCTCAGCCCACGCAGGGACCGTCTTCCTTCACCGGGAACGACGTCAGATGCTCCAGCAGCGCGTCGAGCTCGCACGTCGCCAAGCAGATCCCCTGGTCCCCGCTGCCGTAGTACAAATGCACCGTCCCGTCGATCACCAGCGCGCCGGACGGGAACGTCACCCGGTTCACCACGCCCGTCAGCTCTGCCTCGGTCTGCGGGGTCAGCAGGGGTGCGGGCGTGCGCGCGATGACTCGCCAGGGCTCGGCCAGGTCCAGCAGCGCGACGCTGATCTGCCACTCCGGCTCCTCCTCGCTGTCGGAGTTGCAGTAGAAGAACAGCCAGCCGGCGTCGGTGCGGATCGGCGGGGCGCCGAGTTCCGGGCCGCGGCGGACCCGCTTCTTCGCCAGCTCCGCGCGGTCGCCGGGGATCAGGACCGCGGTGTCGTCGTAGTTGTCGATCGCGGCGGCCACGTGGCCCGGCGGCGGGTTCTTGACCGCGTCCAGGTCGTCGAAGACGGTGTGGATGATCGCCGCGCCGGGCGTGTCGGAGCACCAGGTGAAGAACCAGAGGTACTTGCCGTCGACCGGCTCGGGGAACAGCGTCGCGGCCTTCGACGGCGCTCCGTGCGGACCGACGACGCCGTGCTTGGTGACGGTGTCGGCGCGCAGGTCCGGCGTCGTCGCCAACGCGATGCGCACCTTGATGTCCGGCGGCGTGCCCTCGACGGCGGTGTAGTAGATGTAGTACTCGCCGTCGAGGTACACCACGCGCGGGTCCTCGCAGCCCAGACCGTGCTCGTAGGGCTGGTCCGGGGCGATCAGCGGCTCGGGGCGCCGGACGAAGTGCACGCCGTCGGTGCTGTCCGCGATCCCGATCGAGGACACGTACTGCCCCGCGGTGCTGAACTCGACCCCGTTGGTCGCGCGGTACAGCATGTGGACGACGCCGTCCGCGCCCCGCACGACCGTGCCGTTGAGTACCGAGCCGGCCTCCCACGGCTGGTCGGGGTTGCGACGCAGGATCGGGTTCGCGGGATGACGCTTCATCAACATGCAGTCATCCTGCCGTAGAAGCTAGCCCTCAAGCAGGACCCTGCCATAGTTCGCCATCGACCGGTTATAACGCGGCAGGTGCTTGGCCAGCGCGACCAGCACCAGCGACAGCCCCTCACGCTCTCGGCCCAGCGTGGCCAGGCACAGCGCGATCGTGCAGTCCAGCGCGTGGGACAGGTGGTCCTCCCCGCCGGTCTCCTTCTCCTTCAGCAGCGTCGCCAGCGCGTCCTCGACGCGGCCGACGTTCCGCAGCGAGCTGGACATCTGGATCACGGCCCGCCGCCGGTTCTCCCCGGTCAGGCCCCCGATCTCCAGCGCCTGCGCGTACAGCGGCACGGCGAGGTCGGAGTGGCCCCAGCTGTCGCGGGCACTCCCGCGGTGGAAGATGCCGTCGGCGTCGCCCTCGGGCAGCTCGGCGGCGAGCGCGTCGACCTGCGCGATGAACGCCTCCTCCGAGTAGTCGTCGATGGTCGCGAACAGCGCGGCGACCTGGCGGTTGACGTCGGCCTTCAGGGCGGCGGTCATGATCGTTCTCCGTTTCGTCAAAGCGTTCCGCGGTGCGAGGAAGATCGTGCCGGAGCACTGGGATCAGGGATACTCTTTCGGCCACCACCGAAAGACCCCAGAAGCACCCCGGAAGACTTACCGCCCGCCGACAGCCCGAGGGAAGGAGCCAGATGGCCATCAGTCTCGGCTTCGGCCCCGCCGACCTGGCCCGATGCCGGTTCGCCGTGTCGCCGGCCTTCGAGACGCTGTCCGCCATCCGCGACGCGACCGGCTCGCAAGGCCCCGGCGCGCACGGCCGCTGGCTGGAGAGCGTGCGCCCGGCCCTGCTAGGCCTGGGACTGGACCCGATCGTCCTGCTGCAGCCCCGCCGCGGCTACACCCCGGACTTCCTCGCCCCGCCCCCGACCGCCCCGGTCGGCGACTTCGACGCCGAGCTCACCCGGATCGCCGCCACGCCCGAGCCCGTGGTGCGCCGCGAGATCGAGCTGGCGCTCCGCTACACCCCCGGCGCCCGCGACACCCCGAGCGGCCGGCTGCTGCTCGGCGCCCCCGCCGAGGTCCTCAGCCTGCTGACGCAGCTGATCCGCGGCGCCTGGGAGACCCTGGTCGCCCCGCACTGGCCGCGGATCCGGGCGCTGCTGGAGGCCGACGTCGCCCACCAGTCCCGCCGCCTGGCCGAAGGCGGCCTGGACGGCCTGTTCACCGACCTGCACCCGACCGTGCACTGGACCGGCGACACCCTGATCCGCGACCCCGGCGGCGACGAGCACCACGACCTCGACGGCCGGGGCCTGATCCTGATGCCGAGCGTGTTCAAGTGGGACGAGGTCGTGGTCATCACCGACGCGCCCTGGCAGCCGACGCTCGTCTACCCGGCGCGCGGCCTGGGCAACGCCTTCGAGCCGCGCCGCGGCACCTCCGCCGCCGCCCTGACCAAGCTCGTCGGCCGCACCCGCGCGCACCTGTTGACCGGGCTGGACGAGCCGACCTCGACCAGCCGCCTGGCCCACCGGCACGCGTTGGCGC
The DNA here is from genome assembly GCF_041262085.1 of Catenulispora sp. GAS73. Taxonomy (NCBI): domain Bacteria; kingdom Bacillati; phylum Actinomycetota; class Actinomycetes; order Catenulisporales; family Catenulisporaceae; genus Catenulispora; species Catenulispora sp. GAS73. The sequence goes on along the minus strand of NZ_JBGCCM010000016.1, from coordinate 194,298 downwards.
TCGGGACCGTCTCGGAACACCTCACGGTCCTGCGGGAGGCCGGTATGGTCGTCGGGGAGCGGCACCGGCACGAGATCCGGTACCGGCGGACCGAGCTCGGCGACCGGGTCGTGCGGGGGCGTTAGCCCCTTCAGCACCGAGCATCAGGCTTCGATCGCCAAGACCTGATCCCCGATCACCACCCACCGGCCGCCAACTCCCGCGTCACCTCCAAGAACGCCTCCAACGCCGGCGCGACCTCACCCCCGCCCCACACCAGCCCGATCCGCCACCGTGCCGCCTCATGATCGATCGGCACCCACCGGATCCGCTCCGGCGCCATCACCACCGGTGCCCGCGCCGACACCAGCGCCACCCCGACCCCGGCCGCGACCAGCGCCATCACCGTCTGCAGATCGTTCGCGCGCTGCAATACCCGCGGCTTGATCCCCTCAGCGGCCAGGTAGCGCTGCACCTGGTCGACGAACCCCGGCCCTCTGGTCTGCACCAGCGCCACCATCCCGTGCCGGCGGATCAGCTCCCGCACTCCGGGCGCGGTGTCGACGTTCCCGGGGACGGCCAGCGTCAGCTGGTCGACGCCGAGTTCGAGCACGGACAAGTCCGGGTCCACCGGCAGCCGCGCGAACCCGGCGTCCAACTGTCCCCGCCGCAGCCGCTCCAGCTGCACCGCCGAGGCCATGTCGTCGAGCGTGACGCCGACGTCGGGGTGCCGCCGCCGGAACTCGGCGACCGCCCGCGGCGCGAAGTCGATCGTCGACAGCCCGAACGCCAGCGCCAGCCGCCCCGCACCGCCGGCCGTCAGCCGTTTGGCCCGCAGCTCGAAGCCGTCGAGCCGGTCCAGGGCGTCCCGGGCATCCGGCAGCAGGGTGCGGCCGAGAGGGGTCAGGCTGGCACCGAGCCGTCCGCGCCGGAACACCGCCCCGCCGAGCCGCGCCTCCAGCGCCTGGATCTGCTTGGTCAGCGCCGGCTGCGTCACGGCCAGGGCCTTCGCCGCGGCGCCGAACGTGCCGTGGTCGGCGACCGCGACGAATGCCCGCACCAGCCGGTCTTCCATTCCTCCAGCTTATCGAAAGCCTCGCGACATTCATTGGACTCATCGAAGGCAGCGGAGCTTGCATGGACGCATGATGCTTCGCGCCGCGACAGTCCAGTTCGAGCCGAGCCCCGGCGCCAAGGAGGACAACCTGGCCCGGGTCGAGCACTTCGCCCGCGCCGCCGCGGCCGACGGCGTGCAGCTCGTCGCGTTCCCGGAGATGTGCCTGCTCGGCTACTGGCACCTGACCAAGCGCGACGCCGCCTATCTGCACGACGTCGCCGAGCCCGACGACGGCCCGAGCATCGCCCGGATCAGCGCCCTGGCCGCGGAGCTGCGCCTCGGCATCGGGTTCGGCCTGCTCACCGAGCGCGACGGCTGGCTGTTCAACGCCTACGCCGTCTGCCTGCCCGACGGCACCGTGCACATCCACCGCAAGGTGCACGCCTTCGAACACGAGGCGATCTCCTCCGGCAGCCGCTACACGGTGTTCGACACGCCGTGGGGCGTCCGGGTCGGGGTCCTGATCTGCTACGACAACAACCTCGTCGAGAACGTCCGCGCCACCGCGCTGCTCGGCGCCGAGGTGCTGCTGGCCCCGCACCAGACCGGCGGCACGAACTCGGTGAGCCCGCACGGCATGAAGCCGATCCCGATGAGCGTCTGGGAGAACCGCCACGCCGACCCGGCCGCCGTCCAGGACGCCTTCCGCGGCCCGAACGGCCGGGAGTGGCTGCTGCGCTGGCTGCCGTCCCGGGCCCACGACAACGGCCTGTTCGTGCTCTTCAGCAACGGCGTGGGCCGGGACGACGACGAGGTCCGCACCGGCAACGCGATGATCATCGACCCCTACGGCCGGATCCTCGCCGAGTCCGCGGCCGCGGCCGACGACCTGGTCGCCGCCGACCTCGACCTGGACCTGGTCCCGACCGCCACCGGCCGGCGCTGGCTGCGGGCCCGGCGGCCGGAGCTGTACCGGCCGCTGACGGCGAAGTACGGCGACGAGGTGGACGCGCGGACGGCTCGGTTCAGCTGATCATGCCTCTTTTCCGCCGATCCGATCATCACCTCGGCTCAGAAACCGGTCGGCGAAGACCACCCGTGGGAGTGAACGGCGCCATGATCCGGCGTCCGGAGCACCGCCCGGCGGGCATCACCCGACCTGATGCAACCACCGCACCGGCGCCCCCTCACCCGCGTACCGGAACGGCTCCAGCTCGTCGTCCCAGGGCTTGCCGAGCAGCGCCTCGACCTCGCGCTCCAACGTGGACTCGCCACGATGGGCCCGGCCCAGGGCGGCGCGCAGCCGGTCCTCGGCGATGACGATGTCACCGTGCATGCCGGTGGCGGCCCGGTAGACGCCGAGCGTGGGCGTGGAGGAGAAGCGCTCCCCCTCGGTCCCGTCCGACGGGTCCTCGGTGGCCTCGAAGCGCAGCTGCTGCCAGCCCCGCAGCTGCGAGGTGATGCTCGCGGCGGTCCCGGCCTGCCCGCGCCAGGACAGCTCGGCCCGCCACGTGTGCGGTTCGGCGGGCTGGTGCGTCCAGTCCAGACTGACGCGCACGCCGAGTACGCTCGCCACCGCCCACTCGATGTGCGGGCAGAGCGCGCGTGGAGCGGAGTGGATGTAGAGGACTCCGCTTGTCACTGTCTTGTTTGCCGACTGTGCCGTCATCGGGACCTCCTGGCTGTGCTGCGGCGAGGTTCGCCTTCCCCAGCGGCCTTGCCCGCACCACAACTCGTGGAGCCCCATGTCAGCGGCCTTTATTCTGCCGCACGCTCGGGGCGCGGCACCAGTTGTCTTAGTGCTCTTGCACTCTAAGCTGCCCAGCGGCCCGCGCACAGGCCGCCAATTGGGTGATCTCCAAACGGATCAGAACCCACCAGACCCTCTGAGTCCTTAGATATGATCACTGATATGAGCAGACCGTCGTATACGCGACGGATCGGTTCGGGGTTTTCCCCATACCTGCGCCGAACTACCGGAACGCCGACTCCGCCTCTCGCCCCCCCACTGCCCTGTCGGCCACTCACTCGCCGGCCGTTCACTCGCCGGCCGTCAGCCCCCGGACGATCACGTCCACCGTCCGCTCCAGCGCGAAGTCCTGCTCCTCGGCCGACAGGTGCCGCTGCAACGGCCCGTCGACCAGCAGCAGCGCGAACCCGTGCACCATCGACCAGGCCGCGATGTCGGCCCCGGGACGGCGTTCGGCGGCCATCCGGCCGGTCGCGACCAGCGCGTCGAGCAGCGCCCCCAGCCCCCGGAACGCTTCGGTCTCGTTGTACGGCTCGCCGCCGTACTCGTGGCCGGGCACGGTGTTCGTGCGGCAGAAGGCGGTCATGAACAGCCCGGACTGCTCGACCGCGAAGTCGATGTAGGCGTGCGCCACCGCGCGCAGCCGGGCCACCGCGACGTCGCCGGGGTCGCCGTCGACCGGGACCCGCGCCACAGCGGCCGCCATCGCCTCGGCGAGCACCTCCAGCGCGCTGCGCTTCACCTCGTCCAGCAGCGCCTCAGCATCAGAGAAATGCCGGTAAGCCGCGGTCGCCGACACCCCGACCCGCCGCGCCACCTCGCGCAGCACCACCGCGTCCGGCCCGCCGGTCCGCGCCAGCTCCACCGCCGACTCCATCATGGCGTTGCGCAGGTCGCCGTGGTGGTAGCGGGTCCGGGGGGTGGTCTTCGACGTGGTCACCTGTTCATCGTGCCTCATGTTGACACCGTTAACAATGATCGGCATGCTCGATGTTAACGGCGTCAACTTGACGCGACGCCCGACCCGGAGGGGGTCTGTAACACCATGCTCGGAAGAATCGGCAGACTCGCGGTAGGGCGGCCCAAAGCCGTCCTGACGGCAGCATCGATACTGCTGGTGGCCATGGCCGTGGTCGGCATCGGCGCGTTCGGCGTGCTGAAGTCCGGCGGCTTCGACGACACCAGCTCCCAGTCCTGGCGGTCCCAGCAGGCGATCAACGCCCAGTTCGGCGGCCAGCCGAACCTGGTCCTGGTGGTCGGCGCCCGCACCGGCGACGTCGACAGCGGCGCCGCGGCGCAGGCCGGTCAGACCCTGACCCAGGAACTGTCCGCGGACCACGGCGTGAGCAACGTCGTGTCCTACTTCGCCAACCACAGCCCGGGCCTGCGCTCCACGGACGGCCGCGACGCGATGGTCCTGGTCCGCGTCCTGGGCGACGACAACCAGGTCGGCAAGACCACGAACCGCCTGCTCGGCGACTACGTCAAGGACAACGCGGCGGTGACGGTCCAGGCCGGCGGCGACGCGGCGGTGAACCACAACGTCACCGACCAGGTCACCAAGGACCTGGCGGTCGCGGAGTCGATCGCCGTCCCGCTGACCCTGATCCTGCTGGTCCTGGCCTTCGGCAGCCTGGTGGCGGCGCTGCTGCCGCTGGCGATCGGCCTGGTCGCGATCCTGGGCACCTTCGCCGAGTTGGCGATCCTGGGCCGCATCACCGACGTCTCGGTCTTCGCGATCAACATCACCACCGCCCTCGGCCTGGGCCTGGGCATCGACTACGCCCTCCTGATGGTCGCCCGCTACCGCGAGTACCTGTCGCACGGCACGAGCGTCCAGGACGCGGTGCTGGGGACGATGCGCACGGCCGGCCGCACGATCGCCTTCTCGGCGCTGACGGTCGCCGCCGCCCTGGCCGCGCTGCTGGTGTTCCCGTTCTACTTCCTGCGCTCGTTCGCCTACGCCGGCATCGGCGTGGTCGCGATCGCGGCGGCCAGCGCCCTGATCATCATGCCGGCACTGCTGGCGGCGCTCGGCACCCGCGTCAACGCCGGCCGACTGCCCTGGGCACGGGGTGCGCAGCAGGGCTCGGCGGCGCCGGCGTGGGGCCGCCTGGCCTCGCTCGTGATGAAGCGGCCGGCCCTGATGGCGCTGCCGGTGGTCGCGGTGCTGGCCTTCCTGGCCTCGCCACTCCTGGGTGCGTCCTTCGGCACCCCCGACGAGACAGTGCTGCCGACGAGTGCCCCGGCGCGCCAGGCCGCCGACGCCCTGCACAACGACTTCCAGGGCAACCAGGCGACGGCGGTCCAGGTGGTCACGACGGGACCGGCCGACACAGCCTCGGTGGGAACGTACGCGGCGAAGCTCTCGACACTGCCGGGCGCGGTGCGCGTGGACAGCAGCGCGGGCTCGTACGCCCACGGCGCGGCGCAGGGCATGAACCCCTCCGACGCGGGCATGGGGACGAAGTCCGCCCAGGAACTGACGGTGTTCACGTCCGCGGAAAGCCACTCGGCCGCGGCGGAGCAGCTGGTGCGGGACGCCCGCGCGGTCCCGGGCCCGGCGGGCACGTCGACGCTGATCGGCGGCGAGACGGCGCGGCTGATCGACTCCGAGCACGGGATCACGGCGCGGCTGCCGTACGCGATCGGGTGGGTGGTACTGACGACGTTCATCGTGCTGTTCCTGTTCACGGGCAGCGTCACGCAGCCGCTGCGCGCACTGGTGCTGAATACCCTGGGGCTGTCGGCATCGATCGGCACAATGGTGTGGATCTTCCAGCAGGGACACCTGTCCGGCCTACTGGGCTTCACGGCCCGGCCGATGGACACGGCGATGACAGTACTGTTGTTCTGCATCGCGTTCGGGCTCTCGATGGACTACGAGGTCTTCGTCACGAGCCGCATCAAGGAACTCCACACGCAGGGCGCGGACCTGCGCCACTCGGTGAGTGAGGGACTGGCACGCACCGGCCGCATCGTCTCGACAGCGGCAGGGCTGCTGGCGGTGAGCTTCTTCGCCTTCGGAACCGCGTCGGTGAGCTTCCTGCAGTTCTTCGGCCTGGGCTGCGGCGTGGCGATTCTGATCGACGCCGTGCTAATCCGCGGCATCCTGGTCCCCGCCGCCATGCGCGTCCTGGGACGCAGCGCCTGGTGGGCGCCGGGACCGCTGCGGTGGGTGCACGAGCGGTTCGGGCTCAGCGAGGACGCGGGTGACGGCGCCGGAAGCGGCGGAGCCGAAGGCCGACCGGTCGAACTGGTCGGGACTTCGCGGAACGAGGCGTAGGGCGTTGCTGAGGCTATAGCCGCCGCTCAGGGCCCGAGCATGCAAAGCCCCAGTGTGTAGGGCCCCGCCCTACCAAGGGGGCTGACCACCTCAAATAAGGAGCGCGCGCCACCGGATCCAGTTCAGGATCGGTGGCGCGCGCTCCGCCGTCAATGCTCGGGGACTGAATCCGCGGCGAAGTTGGGCCGAACGTGGGCGTGGTTCACCAACACCGTCAGCCGCGCACCGCCGCTGCGACGCTGGCCCCGACTCAGACCTCCCGCCCGCGCCGCCCTCAGCCGCAGCCGCAGCCGCAGCCGCAGCCGCAACACTCCGGCCCCAAGCCAGCCGCGCGCACCAGTCGCGGCGCGCCGCGCCTCAAGCCCCAGCCAGCACCCCCAGCCAGCGCTCAGCCCAGCGCCGCCAAACGCCCCGCCCCGCCCCTCACCCCGCCCGCACCACATTCGCCAGCTCCTCCCCCGCCGCGAACCGCCGCAGCTGCGCGTCGATCATCCGCAGCGCCCGCGGCAGGAACGCCGTCGAAGCGCCGCCGACGTGCGGCGTGATCAGGACGTTCGGCGTGTGCCACAGCGGGTGGTCCGCGGGCAGGGGCTCCGGGTCCGTGACGTCCATCGCCGCGCGCAGGCGGCCCGAGGCGCACTCCGCCATCAGCGCCTCGGTGCGCACCACGACGCCGCGCGCCACGTTCACCAGCAGTGCGCCGTCCTTCATCCGGGCCAGGAAGCGCGCGTCGACCATCCCACGGGTCTCGTCCGTCGCCGGCACCATCACGATCACGACGTCCGCCTGCGGCAGCAGGGCGTCGATCTCCGTGAAGGGGTGCACGCCCTCGCGCGCCGTCCGCGCGACGCGCAGCACGTCGACCTCGAAGCCGGCCAGGCGGCGCTCGATCGCGGAGCCGATGGAGCCGTAGCCGAGGATCAGCACCGTCTTGTCGGCCAGCGCGTCGTCGACCGCGTCGATGTCGACCGCGTACGTCGGCCGCCACTCGCCGCGCTCTGCCTGCCGCACGTACCGCGGGATCCCCCGCAGCGCCGACAGCGTCAGCGTCACCGCCAGCTCCGCCGTCGAGGCGTCGTGCAGCCCGCGGGCGTTGCACAGCGTCACGCCCTCGGGCACATGCGGTAGCACGTTCTCGTACCCGGCCGTCAGCGTCTGCGCCACCTTCAACCGCGGCATCCGCCCCATGAACTCGGGATGCGCGTTGACGAACATGTACGGCAGCACGAAGAACTCGACCTCGTCGATCGACTCCGGCACCCCGCCGGGCGCATCGAGGTCCCGGCCGGTGAACACGTCGGCCACCAGCCCCTCGGGCACCTCCTTCGCCGACTGTCCGTACGGCACCCATACCCGGCGTGAGCTTGTCTGCGGCATGGAACGCACTCTACCGACCGCGCCGCCGCCGCTAGGGTGACGCCATGACGATCACACCGGACACCAAGAACTGGACCTGGGTCCTCCAGCGCCCCTGCCCGGAGTGCGGCTTCGCGGCCGGCGCCGTCGCCCGCGAGGAGATCCCGGCCCTGCTGCGTGCCAACGCCGAAGGCTGGCGCACCTACTTCGCCGACAACGGCGCCGAGCATGTCCGCACGCGCTCGGAGCCGACCAAGTGGTCGCCGCTGGAGTACGCCTGCCACGTCCGCGACTGCAACCAGGTCTACCTGCGCCGCGTCGAGTTGATGGTCGAGCAGGACGATCCGCAGTACGCGAACTGGGACCAGGACGCCACGGCGGTGGACGACAAGTACGGCGAACAGGACCCTGACACGGTCATCGCAGCACTCGTAGACAGCACCGACGTGATCGCCGCGAAGTTCGAATCAGTGTCCGAAGACGAGTGGGAACGCACCGGCCACCGCAGCGACGGCTCCGACTTCACCATCGAGTCGCTGGCCCGCTACTTCGTCCACGACCCGATCCACCACCTGTGGGACGTGACCGGCCGCCGCCACGAAGGCTGAAACGAGTTCACGCCCCGAAGATCCGCGCCGCGTTCCCGTGACACACGGCGCGGAGCCAGTCGTCACCGAAATCGAGGCGGGACAAGGCGTCCAGCGCCTGCATGTAGGAGTAGGGGATGTTCGGGAAGTCACTCCCGAACAGGATCCGTTCTTCGAGCTCTGCGATCCGCTTCCGCTCCCGGTCCGGCAGCTCGACGCGCCCGAAGAAGTCCGTGAACGCCATCGTGGTGTCGAACAGCACGCCGTCATACCGCTCGGCCAGGTCGAGGAACTCGACGTACTCAGGCATCCCGAAGTGCGCCACGATCAGCCGCAACGTCGGGTGCGCGGCCAGCACCGGCGCCATCGACGCCGGGCCCGTGAAGCGAGTCGCGACCGGCCCCGAGCCGCAGTGCGCGATCACCGGGATCCCAGCCTCCGCCAACGCCCCCCACACCGGATCCAGCAGCGGATCGGCGGGATCGTAGTCGCCGACCTGGATGTGCGCCTTGAAGACGCGCGCGCCGGCCTCGATCGCCGCCGGGACGTAGGCGGCCGCCTCAGGCTCGGGGAAGAACGTGGCGCTGTGCAGGCAATCGGGGGTGCGTGCGGCGAAATCGGCGGTCCAGGCATTCAGACTCTCAGCCATGCCCGGCTTGTGCGGATAGGCCAGCGAGGTGAAGGCGAGGAGGCCGAAGCCACGCAGGATCTCCAGCCGCTGTTCCTCGTCCTGGCGGTAGCGGATCGGCCATTCACGCCCGATCAGCGGACCGGCGGCGTCGAAGTAGGCCTGGATCCGGTCCAGGAGGCGATGCGGCATGAAGTGGGTGTGGAGGTCGATCAGTCCCGGCAATCCCAACGCCTGCCAGAAACGGCGGACGTCGGAAGTCTCCTCGGCCGTGGCCGCGTGATCTGTTTCCGACACAAGATCTGTCTCTGACACGCGATCCACCGTAGCCGACCTGTCCTGTAAGGCCTGTTATTAGTCGGAACCCTGCCGCCCCTCCAGCCGCATGTGAATGTCCTCCAACGACTCCGCCACCACAGCCCGCATCGCCACCTCCGCCCGCTCCGGATCCCCCGCCGCGACCGCGACCGCCACCGCGTCGTGCCGGTCCGCGTCGGCAGGGTCCGGCGCGGTCGGCAGCAGCTTCAGCGCCGCGCGCCCGCGCAGCAGCTCCTCCGTCACCGGCGCCAACTGTGCGAACAGCGGGTTGCCGCACATGCCCAACACCAGCCGGTGGAAGTCGACGTCCGCCTCCAGGAACGACGTCCGGTCCCCCACCGCCGCCGCCGCGCGCATCCGCGCCGAGCTCTCCAGCAGGCTCGTGCGCTTCGCGCGGTCCGCCTGCCGGGCCGCCGCGGCCGCAGCCGCCGGCTCGACCGCGCCGCGCAGCTCCGTCAGTTCGTCGAGCACCGTCGTGCGCTCCGCTCCGGCCAGGCGCCAGCGGATCACGTCCGGGTCGTACAGGTGCCACTCGCGGACCGGCCGTACCGTCAGTCCCACGCGCGGGGAGCTGCGCAACAGCCGCTTCGACTGCAGGGCCTGCACCGCCTCGCGCACCACCGTGCGGCTGACGCCGAAGCTCTCCGCGAGGTCGTCGGTACGGAGCACGTCGCCGGGGTTGTGGCGGCCGCCGGCGATGGCGTGGCCGAGGTCGTCCGCGACCTTGCCGGCCAGTCCTTTGCCCAACTCCGGCATGCCGTTCCTCTCGTTGCCAGGTCCTGTGCGGGTGAGTCCGAGACCATCATCGCGCCGACGACGCCGGTTCAGCGCCCCGGCGCGAGCTGTTTCGTATTACGGAATAGTCACCACCTCTTCAATCGTCATACTTTTTGGCCTACCGTGACGCGTGGCGCGTCACGAGGTGTCGCGTACGGGGTCAAAGGAGACTGAACCGTGAATGCCGCATCGCCCGCAGCATCGCCCGCCGTTCCGGGCGCCCAGCCGCCCATCCTGCTCGTCACCGGGGTCTCCGGCAGCGGGAAGACCACCATCGGCTCGTTGCTCGCCGGCCGGCTGGGCTGGGAGTACGCCGAGGCGGACGCCTTCCATCCGGCGGCCAACATCGCCAAGATGTCCGCCGGACACCCGCTGACCGACGAGGACCGCTGGCCCTGGCTGGACAACATCGGGCGCTGGATCGACGAGACCACGGCCCGCGGACGCCCCGGCGTCGTCACCTCGTCCGCGCTCAAGCGCGTCTACCGCGACCGGCTGCTGGCCGGGCGTCCGCAGGTGCGCCTGATCTACCTGGACGCCGACCGCGAGACCGTGGCCCGGCGGCTCACCGCGCGCAACGGCCACTTCTTCCCGCCGGAGCTGCTCGACTCGCAGTTCGGGGATCTGGAGCCGCCGGCCGACGACGAGCACCCGGTACGCGTCAAGGTCGACGACCACGACTCGCCGCTGACCGTCGCCGAGCGCCTGATCCACGCCGAGAAGCTGGAAGCCGTCGAGGCCGCGCACGACCGGACCGAAGCAGCGCATAACGAAGCAGCGCAGGGCCATGCCGCACAGGACAAGGCCGCACAGAACCAGGCCGCCCAGGACAAGGCCGCGCACGACAAGGAGGCAGGCGCATGATCCCGGCCCTGGCCTCCCACCCGGCCCTGGCCGAAGCCGCCGCCAAAACCGCCAAGTCCACCGCCTGGACCGGCCACGACACCCGCCTGATCCTCGTCGCCCTGGCCGGCATCGCCCTGGTCGTCCTGATGACCGCGGTGACGAAGATCCACCCCTTCCTCGCCCTGCTCATCGGCGGCCTGTTCGTCGGCGTCGCCGGCGGCATCCCGGTCGACAAGCTCCTGTCGACCACCGAGACCGGCGTCGGCGGCGTCCTGGGCAACGTCGGCGTGATCGTGGCCCTGGGCGCCATGCTCGGCAAGATGCTGGTCGACTCCGGCGGCGCCGACCGGCTGGTCGGCGCGATCGTCGACCGGGTCGGCGAGAAGCGCGCGCCGTGGGCGATGGTGGTGGCCGCGATGGTCGTCGGCATCCCGATGTTCTTCGAGGTCGGCCTGGTCCTGATGGTCCCGATCATCTACCTGGTCTGGAAGCGCACCGGCGGCTCGATCCTGCGCGTCGGCATCCCGGCGCTGGCCGGCCTGTCCATCCTGCACGGCCTGATCCCGCCGCACCCGGGGCCGCTGGTGGCGATCAACGCCCTGCACGCGGACCTGGGCACGACGCTGCTGTTCGGCGTCATCGTCGCGATCCCGACCGCGATCATCGGCGGACCGCTCTACGGCACCTGGATCTCCAAGCGCGTGCACCCGCACCCGCCGGAGAACCTTGCCGCGCAGTACACGACGACCGAGCGGGCCGACGGCAGGACCCCCTCGGTGCTCACCACGCTCTCGGTGATCCTGCTGCCGGTGGTCATCATGCTGGTCAAGACGGTGGTCGACATCGCCGACAGCAGCCCGGCCTCCGAGCTGCACAAGGTGATGGACTTCGTCGGCGACCCGATCATGGCGATGATCGTCGGCGTGGTCTACGCCGTGTTCGCCCTCGGCTTCGGCCGCAAGGCCTCCGACGTCATGGGCGCCTCGCTGGGCCCGATCGCCGGCATCCTGCTGATCATCGGCGCCGGCGGCGGCTTCAAGCAGATGCTGGTCGGCACCGGCATCGCCGACTCGATCGGCAAGGCCGCGAACAACTCCCACCTGTCGCTGCTGCTGCTCGCCTGGCTGATCGCGGTCGGTATCCGGCTGGCCACGGGATCGGCGACGGTGGCGACCGTCACCGCCTCCGGCATCATCGCGCCGATCGCGGCGTCCCACACGAACACCTCCACCGCGCTGCTGGCACTGGCGGTGGGCTCCGGCTCGCTGTTCCTGTCGCACGTCAACGACGCCGGTTTCTGGCTGGTTAAGGAGTTCTTCGGCATGGACGTCAAGCAGACGTTCAAGTCGTGGTCGGCGATGGAGACGATCCTGTCGACCGTATCCATCGTGGTCATCCTGATCCTCGGAACCTTCGTGCACTAGTGTGCGGCGGCATGGGACTGCTCATGCTGCCGGCTTTGGCGCTGCTCACGCTGCTTTCGGCGTGGGCAGTGTCCTTTTCGCCCCTTTGGCTCTTCGCCCTGATCCCCCTGGCCCTGCTGCTGGTGCTCGGGATCTACGACGTGCTGCAGCCGCGGCGCTCCATCCTGCGGAACTTCCCGGTCCTGGGCCACGCGCGTTTCATGATGGAGTACATACGCCCGGAGATTCAGCAGTACTTCATCGAGACGAACACCGGCGGGCGTCCCTTCGACCGCGACACCCGCTCGGTGGTCTACGAACGGGCCAAGGGCATCCACGGCGACCAGGCGTTCGGGACCGAGCTGGACGTCGAGTCCTCGGGCTATGAGTTCCTGGAGCACTCGATGTCGCCGTTGCAGCCGACGCCGGAGCAGCCGCGGGTCCTCATAGGCGGCCCGGATTGCAAGCATCCATATGAGATGGCGCTGCTGAACGTCTCGGCGATGAGCTTCGGCGCCTTGTCCGCGAACGCGATCCTCGCACTGAACAAGGGCGCCAAGGCCGGCGGCTTCGCGCACGACACCGGCGAGGGCGGCATCTCGCCGTACCACCGCGAAGGCGGCGGCGACCTGGTCTGGGAGCTCGGCTCCGGCTACTTCGGCGCGCGGACCGCCGACGGGAACTTCGACCCCGACAAGTTCCGCGACAAGGCCGCAGATCCGCAGATCAAGTGTGTGGAGCTGAAGCTGAGCCAGGGCGCGAAGCCGGGGCTCGGCGGCGTGCTGCCGGGGCCGAAGGTGACGCGGCAGATCGCCGACATCCGCGGTGTCCCGGAGGGCGTCACGGTCACCAGCCCGCCGTCGCACAAGGTCTTCAGCACGCCGCGCGAGCTGGTGCTGTTCATCGCGAAGATGCGGGAGCTGTCCGGCGGCAAGCCCACCGGCTTCAAGCTGTGCGTGGGTTCACGGCGCGAGTTCCTGGCCGTGTGCAAGGCGATGCTGGCCGAGGGTGTGACCCCGGACTTCATCGTGGTCGACGGCTCCGAGGGCGGCACCGGCGCGGCGCCGCTGGAGTTCGAGGACAACGTCGGGACGCCGCTCACCCACGGCCTGCTGACGGTGCACAACGCGCTGGTCGGCGCGGGGCTGCGGGACCGGATCCGGATCGGCGCCAGCGGCAAGATCGCGCGCGGTACCGACATCGTGAAGCGCATCGCGCAGGGCGCCGACTACACGAACGCCGCGCGCGCCATGATGATGGCCGTCGGCTGCATCCAGGCGCAGAAGTGCCACACCAACCACTGCCCGGTCGGCGTCGCCACCCAGGATCCGAAGCGCTACCGGGCCCTGGACGTGCCGGACAAGGCGCTGCGCGTGAAGCGCTTCCAGTCCGCGACGGTCGCCGAGGCGCAGCAGCTCATCGCCGCGATGGGCCTGAGCGGCCCGCACGAGCTGCGGCCGGAGATGGTGCAGCGGCGCGTGAGCCAGCGCAAGACGAGCACTTACGCAGAGCTCTACCACTACCTGCGGCCGGGCGAACTGCTCGCCGAGCCGGTCCAGGGCTGGGACGAGGACTGGCAGGCCGCCGATCCGGACACGTTCCGGGCGGTGGGGGTGAAAAAGGACTAGCACGTCGCGAACCCGCGGCCGGCTTGATCGCTGTGCGGCCTAGAGTGGTGTGATGATCACCACCGAGCGCCTGCGGCTGCGCCCCGCGACCATGGAAGACGTCGACTTCTGGGTCGACCTGCACGCCGATCCGGAGGTCAACAGGTTCGTCGGCGCGTACACCGCAGAGCGTGCCGAGGATCGGCTTCGTCGCATTTCGGACAGCTGGGCCGCGCGCAGCTACGGCTTGTGCATCGTGGAGCTGCTGGACACCGGCGAGGCGATCGGCCGGTCCGGACTCAACTGGTGGGAGGAGTTCGGCGAGACCGAGATCGGGTGGACGTTCCGGCGCGAGCACTGGGGCAACGGGTACGCGACCGAGGCCGCCCAGGCCGTGCTGGAGTGGGGTTTCGGCAAGCTCGACCTCGATCAGATCACTGCGATGATCGCCCTCGGCAACCAGGCGTCGATCGCGGTCGCCGAGCGGCTCGGGTTCACGCCGCGCCGCAAGGACACGGTGCTGGGGATGCCTTGCACGGTCTACGCGCTGGATCGGCCCCGGGCATAAGGCCTCGGGCCTGATGCCTCGCGCCTCGGGCCTGACCCCTTACGTTTCAGTCCCAGCGCCTCAGTCCCAGCGCCTCACGCCTCGCTGAGCCGGAACCCGCGCCGCCGCTGCCAACCCGCGGCCGACGCCGCCCCGATCGCGACGCCGGCGATCAGCAGGACCCAGGCCAGGCCCGCGTCGTCGTAGTGCTTGGCCTGTGCGTAGTCCTCGGTGACGGAGTGGCCGTCGGCATAGTGCGTGATGCACCTGTCCGTCGCGGTCATCTGCCGGCCGTCGCAGGTCGGAATGGTGTTCGAGCCCTTATACATCGAGTATGCCGCCACGATCACCAGCACCACACCGACGACCAGTCCGACCTTCGTTGCCCTCGCCAACATGCTGACAACCGTATCGGGGGGCACCCGCACGCGGGAGCGCCTCCTCCGTTTCGCGACGTATTTTGCCTACGTATCCACCTCGGCCATACGCTGCGTGCCGATCACTCTGAGCAGTTGCAGCGCCTGCTGCGCCGGCGTCCCGGCCCGCGCCGAGTGGATGATCAGGCGCTGGTCGTGCTCCGGCGACAGCATGACCTCGCAGTCCAGGTCGATGCGGCCGACGACCGGGTGCAGCACGGTCTTGTGGTCGGAGCGGCGGCGCGCGACGTCGTGCCGCTCCCAGAGGTCCGCGAAGCGCTGACTGCGCGTCTTGAGTTCCTCAACGAGGGCCCGCAGCCGGGCGTCGTCGGGCCGGGCCGCGAGCCCGGCGCGCAGATCGGCGACGGTGTGCTCGCCGTTGCGGACGAAGTCCTCGGGCAGGAAGAACTCCGCGGCCTCCGGGTTGCAGAAGTGCTGCCAGGCGATGTTGCGTTGCTCGACCGGGAAGCGACCGGGATCGCCCATCAGGGCGGCCTGCATCGCGTTCCAGGCCAGCATGTCGCCGCGGTCGCTGCACACCAGCGCCGGGGTGTCGTCCAGCTTGTCCAGCAGATGCAGGACGCCGGGACGGACGTGGTCGGTCGGCACGAAGCTGTCGTTCTCCGGCATCACGCCGGACAGGTGGAACAGGTGGTCGTGCTCGTCGCGGGTCAGGCGCAGCGCGCGGGAGAGGGCGCCGAGCAGCTGGGCCGAGGGCTGCGGCCCGCGCGCCTGCTCCAGCCGGATGTAGTAGTCCACTGACATGCCCGCGGCCATCGCGACCTCCTCGCGGCGCAGGCCGGCGGTCCGGCGGCGGCTGCTCGCGGGCAGACCGAGGTCCTCCGGACGCAGCCGCTCACGGCGGGTGCGCAGGAAGGCGGCGAGTTCGGGGCGATCGATCTTGAGCACCCCTCCAGCATCGCGCACCCGCCGCGAGCTATCCAGGGATCGCGAGTCCCAGGATGAGCGGGTCTCTGCACACCGGCTCCGACCTGCGGCAACGTTCTGGACATCAGCAGTCGCCCGAAGGAGACGAACCTCATGACCACCACCACTTCCGCCAAGCCCATCCTCATCACCGGTGGCACCGGGAAGGTCGGCAGCCGGCTGATCCCGCGCGTGCTGTCCCAGGGCGATCCGGTCCGCGCCCTGGTCCGCGACCCGGAGTCGGAGGCGGCGCTACAGCTGCGCGCGGCCGGCGCCGAGCTCGTCGTCGGCGACCTGGCGACCCTGGACGCCGCGGGCTTCAAGGACGTCGTCGACGGCACCGCCGCCGTGATCCACCTCGCCGCCACCTTCCGCGACGCCCCGACCCCGGAGCGGGCCACCGCGGTGAACACCGACGCGTCGACGGCCCTGGCCGAGGCCGCACTGGACGCCGGCGTCACGCGCTTCGTGTTCGCCAGCACCAACCTGGTCTACGGAGCCGGCCACCACGCCCCGCAGGACGAGCAGACCGAACTCGGGCCGATCGCATGGGGCGGTCCGTACCCGGAGTCCAAGGTCGCCGCCGAGAAGTCGTTGCAGGACCTGCGAATCCGGCGCGGTCTCGACCTCCGGGTGGTACGCCTGGCCTTCGTCTACGGCGACGGCGACCCCCACATCGAGGAGTTCATGCAGCGCCCCCTGGACTGGCACTCCTCCCGCCGCCTGCAGATGGTGCACCACGCCGACGTGGCACAGGGCGTACTGCTCGCACTGCGCGCCGAAGGCCTGAGCGGCGAGGTGTTCAACATCGCCGACGACTCCGCCGCGACCGTCGCGGAGATCTACCGCTACATGGGCCGCGAGCTGACGCCGGAGATGGCCGAGCGGGAAGTGACCGAGCCCTGGTTCGGCATCGTGCAGAACGGCAAGGCTCGCCGGGTGCTCGGGTACCGTCCGCTGTACCCGACGATGTGGCAGGCCGTGGACGCCGGGGCTATGTGAGGGTCCTGTTTCAGCCGGAAGCCAGGCGGGCGGTTCGCATCGGCGAACCGCCCGCTTCGCTGTGTGGCTCACCCGGAAGCCGTTGCGGAATACGTTGCGAGAGTCGGCTCCTGATCGGGTAGCGCTTTGGCCGCGGCGATGGCCGCGTCCCAAACCGAACTGTCCAGCAGCGTGGTGACCTGATCCGAGGTCAGGAGCAACGGTGCGCCGGGCGCTGCGGGACTTTTGTCGTTCGGGGAGTTGGTCTCGATGGCGGTCAGGCTTGAGCCGTCGGCGCGAACCAGCGTCACGTCGAGGGTGAGGTGGTCGGGTTGCGGGCCGTCGGTGCCTCCGGGGGCCTGGTTCACGTATACGGTCGAACCGCCGCCGACGGCCTGCGGTGTGCCCAACCCGGAGGCGGTGCCCTGGTGGCCGGAGACGATGATGGCGATGGATCCGATGTTCTGCTGGGTGGAAAGGCGTGCGCTGACCATGATCATGCCCAGGGGCATCATGTTCGCGGGGGCGGCGAGGTCGCTGCCGCGGGCCAGGTAGGAGCTGCCGGTGACGCCGGTGCCTTGGAATCTGGATTTCAGGGTACTGATGAGCTCGTTGCCGGTGACCTGTGGGGCGCCGGTGGAGGCGGGGGTGCCGGCGTCCTGGGCGTCGGTTCCGGTTCCGGTCCCGGTCCCTGTGCCTATATCAGCTGTCGGTGCAGTGGCGGTCGGCGTACCGGGCAGGCTGTTCGTCAACTGGCCGGGCGTCGGCGTGCTGGTCGTCGGCGTGCCTCCGGCACCGACACCGACACCGACACCGCCAGTCGGATGCGACCCGAACACCACCACCGCCGCGAACACCACCGCCACAGCCAGCGCCGAGCCCAGCACCTGGACCCCCCGCTTCAGACGCCGCATCCGCGTCCCGCGCGTGACGCCGCCGGCGGCGAGCCGCACGACGTCCGGCTCCAACTGGCGCGCGGTCTCCCGCATGGCTTGAGGCAGATCGTCGCGCACCTGTCACCTCTTCCGGCTCGGTTCCTCCTGCGTGATACTCGACGCGCGCCGCGCGGCGGTTGTTACGGTCGCCGCATGCCGACCGTCGAGGACTGCGAAGCCGCTCAGACCTGCTGGTTCACGTGTCGCGCCGAGGTCCTCGGCGGCCAGACCTGGACCGATGGACCGTTGACCTGGGTCCGCGAGGGCGACGAGCAGAGTCTGATGTTCCCGGAGCGGCTTCCGGCCGACGCCGTCCTGCGCGGTGTGGAGCGGGCCCGGGAGACCGGCGTGCGGATCATCGGGGCGTGGCTGGGGGCGGACGTCGACGCGTCGGCGTTGGCGGCTGCGGGGTTCGAGCGCGGGTGGGAGCCGTGGTGGATGACGGCGGCGGTGGCCGGCGTCGGCGCTGCCGCCGACCCGCGGGTCGAGCTTCAACAGGACACGCTGGATTACACCGGCGAGTACGCGGACTACGGGAAGACCTTGCTGATGACCCGCGTGCGTCCTCAGCACACGTGGTACGCCGCCGCCTACGACCATCCGAGCGGCCGGTTCGCGGGTCGTGCGTGGTCGCATATGAGCACAGAGACGGCGAGTGAGACGGCCGGCGTGTTCGACATGGAGGTGTGGCCGGCGTTCCAGCGGCGGGGGCTTGGCAGTGGGCTGCTACGTGCGGTGGTCGCGGCTGCCGCGGATGCCGGGGCACGCAACGCGGTCCTGAACGCGACGCCGGAGGGGAAGCTGCTGTACAAGTCCTGCGGCTTCCGCCAGATCGGCGCGGGCATCACGTGGTGGCTGCATCTCGCGCCCCGGGGTTGACCTGGCAAGAGGCGCTGCGGCCCGCTAACCTTGCGTGCGCGCGTCCTCGGGAGGGGCCGCGCACAGGGGTGATTTCAGACATGGGGGAAGTAATGTCTTTGCGTTCTCGGCGTTCCAGCCTGCCTGTCCGCGCTCTGCTCGCGGTGGGAGCGTTGTCTTTGGCCGCTGCGGGCTGCGCCTCGCAGGGGGTGACGGCTGGGCAGGCGGCGGCTTCGGGGGTGACCGGTTCGCCGACGATTTCCACGACTTCGGGTTCTGATTCGCCGTCCGCGGTGTCGAGTTCGTCATCGGCTTCACCGGCGGACTCCGCTTCGTCGGTCGACCAGCCGGCGTCGGACAGCTCGTCGTCCGCCGGCACGCCGGGCAAGCTCTACAAGCTGACCGACAGCGTCACCGAAGGCGGCTTCACGCTCAAGATCAACTCCATCACGATGCCCTGGAACCCGCCGGCCGGCTCGCAGTTCACGCCCGCGGCCACCCGGAGCTGGCTGATGATGGACTTCTCGGTCACCAACGTCAGCGGAGCGCAGTCGATGTTCGACACCATCGGCGCCTTCGACCTTCGGGACAACGCCAACGCCTCGCACCTGACGTCGGTCGTGCCCGGGGACACGCTCCCGGCGGGGAAGCTGTTCCAGGACCACGAGGTGAAGCCCGGCGAGACGGCGCGCGGCGAGGTGGTCTTCGACCTGCCGCAGAGCGGCGGGCCGTTCCGGCTCATCTTCAACGGGAACATGTGGCATGCCAGCCAGAACCCGCCGTCGATCTCGTTGACCAAGTGACGGCGGGCAAGTGACGCGGCGCAGGTGACGGCGGCCGGGTTCGGCGAGGCGTGCCCCGCCGGACCCGGAGGCCGCCCTCCTCGCAGGACTTGCCTATCCTGAGCCGCATGAGCAACATCGTTCCGATCGGCCAGGTGGTCGGCGGCCGTACCGAGCCCCGTGACGACGACTGGGGCGGCGAGCAGGCCGTCATCCGACTCGACGAGCACTTCGGGCCCGAGGCGCTGGCCGGGCTGGACGCGTTCTCGCACGTGGAGGTCGTCTACCAGTTCCACCTGGTGGACCCCGACAAGGTGCAGACCGGCGCCCGTCATCCGCGGAACAACACAGACTGGCCGCTGGTAGGGATCTTCGCGCAGCGCGGGAAGAACCGGCCGAACCGGATCGGGGTCTCACGCTGCCGGCTGGTGAAGGTCGAGGGGCGCGAGGTGCACGTCGCCGGGCTCGACGCGGTGGACGGGACGCCGGTGCTGGACGTGAAGCCGTACATGGCGGAGTTCGGGCCGATCGGCGACGTGACGCAGCCGGAGTGGGCCACCGAGCTGATGCGCGAGTACTACTGAGCTTCGGTTCTGACGATCGCTCTGAGTTCTCCTTCTGAGTCTTCCTTCCGCCGGGTTAATGTCGGTATCGATCGGCCCCGGGTCGACGACGGTGGCGGTGATCCCGCGCGGGCAGTTCGCGGGCGATCGCGGCGCCGATCCCGCGGCTGCCGCCGGTCACCAGGGCTACGGTTCCGGCCAGGTCGTTCATCATCGGTTCCTTTCGTCGCGGGCCCGGTGTGAGCCCGTGACGAAAGGATCGATCC
Organism: Catenulispora sp. GAS73; assembly: GCF_041262085.1. NCBI lineage: Bacteria > Bacillati > Actinomycetota > Actinomycetes > Catenulisporales > Catenulisporaceae > Catenulispora > Catenulispora sp. GAS73. Next base: position 174,429 of record NZ_JBGCCM010000016.1, on the reverse strand, counting down.
TTGCCATCAGTGTGAGAGTCAAGCACTGCGGGCTGACCCTGGTCGGCGGCCCGACGCCCCGACTCGCCAGTCGGCTGACCCCAGTCAGCAGACAGTCCCGGGCCCCGCCCCGGGCCATGCGCCATCGCCGCACGGCCCGCATCAGGTCAGCCTGCACCCGCTCGGCCGCGCTCAACGCCCCCTAAATCGCGTTACCGCAGGTCATCCCCGGCACCGGGGTCAGCACCGTCCCCATCCCCGTCCCCGCGATGCCGCACCGTCTCCACCACGTGCCCGACCGCCTCACGCCCCTTGGACGCGGTGTTCCGGGTGATCTCGAACGCCTGCACCTGGAGCACGTTCGCGGTCTGCCGCACCGCCGGCGCGTCGGCGACCTTCCGCACCGCCGCCCGCATCTTCTCGTACTGCTCGCGCCCGGCACGCGTGCCAAGCACATACCCGGCCCCGAGCCCGGCGGCCAACGTCATCTTCGTCCCAGCCTTCATGGCAACCCCAATACCCCCGACCCGATCCGACGAACGGACCTTACGACGGACGGGCGACCCACCAGAGTTCCCACACCCGCCCCGACCTGCCCGACAAAGCGGATTGCGGATCTCCCCCCAGGATGCGCTAACCTAGTCACGCACCGCTGGACCGGAACCGCGACAAGCGCCAAGGACCGACGGAACCAGAACGATCCTGCATAGCTCAATTGGCAGAGCAGCCGGCTGTTAACCGGCAGGTTATAGGTTCGAGTCCTATTGCAGGAGCGCACGACGAACGTCTCCGCTCACGTGGCAGCCCACGCGATCCGGAGACGTTTGCCGTCAGTAGGGGGGTCGATCACAGGGGAGGGTTGATCCGCCACGACGCCGGGCAGATGCCCAGCATCGTCGTGAGCGGCGAAACACTTCACACTTGGGGCGTTAGCTCAGCTGGTTAGAGCAGGGGACTCATAATCCCTTGGTCGTGGGTTCGAGTCCCTCACGCCCCACTCCTAACTCAATGAAGATTTGCGGCCCTGACCAGGGAATGACCAGGTCAGGGCCGTTCTGCTCGACTCAAGCGGTTGACTTTGAGCGAGACTCGTCCGGCTGGCCGCAGCAAATACGCGACAAAAGATCTTGAACGGCCTCCCAGGTCAACAGTCATCTTGATCTCCGCTCAGGTCCCGTAGGGCATCCGCGCCGACCGGCAGGTCGTACATCCGGTCGAGCAGGCCGCGCAGCACCGCCTCGTTGTCGATGACGTTCACGTAGGTTGCGAACAGTACCGGCACAGAGTTGCCGACCCATTGGGCGACGTTCGCCGGCGGGATGCCACGGTTGAGCCAGTTGGTCAGGCACAGGTGGCGCCAGTCATACAGCGTCTTGGCCAGCGCCGAGGCGACTTGCTCCTCGCTGAGAACCGCCTGCCGCGCTCTCTTGAGGACCTTGTCGAGCACGGAGTAGGCGAGTTCGCCGCCCCGCTGCCCACTGAACATGCGGGTCCCCGGCTTGAGCTCCTTCTCGACAATGTAGGCGGAGAGCTTCTGCTCAAGAACCGGGTGCACGGGCACTCGACGACTCTCGCTGCAGGCCCTGCCCTTCAACCCGCGACGCTGGCTGCGCGTGCCGTCGTCAGTCCAGCGCTCGGCAGTTTCGGGAGCCGCCTCATAGAGGACAAGTTCGTCCCATCCCCGCCTGCCGGTACATCACCTCCATCGCCAGTTCCAGCACCCGGCCGTTGCGACTGGTGCCACCCACGGCGACCAGAGGTGCTTCGGCTACCGCCTGGCCTGTGAGGCGCCTCCTGTCGACTGGGATGATCGCCTTGGTCGGCGGCTCGCTTTGGTGTCGGGGATCTCCATTGCCGCCAGCGGGTTGACCTCCAACTGCTTGAAGCGGACGCAGTAGGCGAGGAAGTTGTTCATGATCGCCCGATAGTGCTTGTAGGACGACTCCGCCATCGGCTTACCATCGAGCTTGCGAACAACCTTCGAGAAAATGTCTTCGAAGGTGTTTGCGTCTTCCAGGTCGGCAACGGGCCGAGTACGTCCACTCACCCACTCGACGATCACGGCGACATCTGCCGGCATCGCCTTTCGCTGAGTGACGGCGAACTGCCAGTTCCTCAAAAGCCGCCCGCAGCTTCGTGCCGTTTGCGGTCCACGAAGGCGGTAGCCAGGTCGAAAGCGCTTCGTTGCTGCATGGCAGGCTCGGTCCGCGCCTCAACCGTCTTGGGGTGGGACAGCGGCAAGCCGGTGACGAACGCGAAGGCCTCGCCGTTGCGACGACTTCGAGGCTGCGGCCGTGGTGGGCGTATCGGTCGACGTGTTCACGGACCAGGCCGTCCTCGCTACTTTCTTGGCGTGAGGTCCTTCGCGCCAGCCGGTTTGCCACGCTTGCCGGGTGCCTTAACGCCAGCGCCGGCGGCAAACAAGGCGAACAAACAGGCAGCCTCGTTGGTCGCCTACCTGGCCGAGCTCGACGACGCAGGATCCGCGAGGCCTGACACGGCCGAGCTGGCCAGTCGGTACGGCGTAAGCGCGCGGACCATTCAGCGGTGGCTGGCGCGCGAAGAATACTGAGGCGACCGCCCAAGCCGCCTGACTCCCGCCGAAGAACGGCTCAGCTCTCTCGCCGAGGGGGACGTCCGTGATGGTCACGGTCGCGGAACCTCGGTGGGACGACCGCCTCAATGACCGCTCAACGGATCACGATCGCCGCTTGGACCCCTCCCCCGTGATCTGGTTACCTACAGCCTTCGGATGACCGATGACAGCTGACAGGCGATGGGGTGGGATCATGGCAGGGCAAGGTTCGCGTTCGGTGGCAGGCGCATTAAAACGGGCACAAATGCTGGCGTTCAGCGTCGCGATGGTCGGTATGGTCGCCAGCTGTTCCAGCTCTGGAACCGCGGCCAGCCGTCCGGATCCGGGCACAACCACCTCGGTCTCGGCCACGCAGCCCGCGACGAGCTCTGCGGCTTCCGATTCCGCAACGCCGGGTGGGACGGCAACGTCCGAATCCCAGACATCCTCACCCGCATCCACGTCCGCAGCGTCGTCGCACACCGCACCATCGCGAGCCGCGAGCACGACCGCGACCACCGCGACCACCGCGACGTCAGCGGCCCCCGCCAAGACCTACGCCGTCGGCAAGACCACGACCTACGCCTCCTGGCTCGTCACAATCCAGTCCGTCCAGTTCCCTTACCCGACGAAAAGCACGACCTACAAGCCGTGGGCCGGCCAGGCCTACCTCCGCGTCTCGATCCAGGTGAAGAACGTCAGCACCAAGACCGACAACTTCTCCCACATGGAACTGTCGATCACCGACTCCTCGGGCATGAAGTACGTCAGCGACGGCCCCGGCGCCCAGGGTCTGCACCTCCCCGACTGCCAACTCGCCCCCGGCGCGTCCTGCGCGGGCGATGTCGTCTTCATGGTCCCCGCCAACGCCCACGGACTCGACGCCGTCGTGAGCGAGTTCGCAGTCGGCCCTGCTCCCGGCGTGGTCCCGCTTCCCATCTGAGTCGCGGAAGTTCGAACTCCTGGCCGTGGGCCTCGGGAGCGGTCCTGCGTGATCTGCTGCGTGGCGGGCTACCGCTGTCCGACTACGCGTCAGTCGATCCGGTCCTGCTCGACCTGCGCGGCGTCGTCGCGCGGGCCGCGCGGCCGGACGACCCCGCCAGCCGGTTGCGGGCCCTGGAGTCGCTGCTCCGTTGGCAACTCGCCCGTTTCACCCACCACCGCCTGGCCGTCCCGGCCCGCTTGCTGTTCGGCGCCGCCGCCGACGCCAGGGGACTAACGAGGTGGGCAAAGCCGTGCTCGACGGGGGCGCGTCCGGCGGCGATGACCTTGTTGGCGGTCTTCTGGCCGGTGGTGAGTCTGCGGTAGCGGGTGACCTTGTAGCCGGTGACGATGACCAGGTCGTCGAGGTCGGTCGGCTTGTCCACGCCGAGGAACCCGAGGGCTGCTGGGGCGCCGACGCCGGCGGCGACGATGTAGTCGTGGCAGGCGGCAGTAGTGTCGTGGGTGCGGCCGGGCCTGGCGGCGGAGATCCAGATGAGCCGTCCCCTCTCGTCAGTGAGGGCGAGGAAGTGTAGGGGCGTGGCGGGGGTGCTTGCCCGAGTAGTTCGGTCTGTTCGCCTTCCCTGTACGGCGGCGGGTGGGGATCGCCGGTGCCGTCGATCAGCACAACCTCGCCACCGTGTTTGGCTATCTTGCGCAGGGCGCGGTCCGGGCGCGAGGCCCTGCGGGAGTACGGCTGTGGCGGGCGCTGACCGGCGAGGCGGAACAAGTGGTGCTGTTCATCCCTGCTCAGGCGCATCGCGCGGGCCAGGCTCGCCAGAGCCGCCTCGGATGGGGTCTTCACCCGCCCCTGCTCCAAGCGGGAGTAGTAGTCGGTGGAGAGAGCCGCCAGGAGCGCGACCTCTTCTCGGCGGAGGCCCGGAGTGCGGCGGCGACCGCCAGTCGCCATGCCTACGTCCTGCGGGCGTAGCCGGTCACGGCGCGAGCGCAAGAAATCGCCGAGTGCGTTCTGACCCTCCATCACCGCCTCCCTTCCGATCGTGCGGCGATTCGAGTCTCCACCAACGCCACCGCAGTCGCCAGGACAGGCTTTACCTGGGATTACGAGACCTACCCATAGGCCGATCCGTTGGAAGGCGCTGGGAGGCGCCACCGAGGTTCGCCGCTGGACGGTGATCAGAACAGTGAGATCAGTCCATCCTGAAGCGGCTGGCTGGTCAGGGCACTGGCATCACCACGCTTGTCTCACGCCTACTCCTACGAGTAGGAATAGGCCTGGAGGTTCATCGTGCCGTAGAGGTTCGGCGGAGTCGTGACATACAGGGTGTACGTACCGGTAGCCGGCAACCCGGTCGGTGCCAGCAACGTCGTCGGACCGCCGACGTCCAGACCGGCTCCACTGGGCACCACGACCTGACCCGACGGGCCGACCAGCGACACATACGAGTACGTCGTATTCAAACTGCTACACGAACTCCCGCTGCAGTTGCTGTTCACATACACGGCCTGACCCGCAGTCCCAGAGAACGTCACCGCCACCCGCTGACCCACAGCAGTCGAGGCAACCGTCACCGGCACCACCGCACCACCCACCGTCGCCGAAACGGCAACCGGCTGACTCAGCACCTGAAGGTTCATCGTGCCGTAGAGGTTCGGCGGGGTCGTGACATACAGGGTGTACGTACCCGTAGCCGGCAACCCGGTCGGCGCCAGCAACGTCGTCGGACCACCGACATCCAGACCGCCTCCACTGGGCACCACGACCTGACCCGACGGGCCGACCAGCGACACGTACGAGTACGTCGTGTTCAAGCTGCTACACGAACTCCCACTGCAGTTACTGTTCACATACACGGCCTGACCCGCAGTCCCGGAAAACGTCACCGCCACCCGCTGACCCACAGCAGTCGACGGAACCGTCACCGGCACCACCGCACCACCCACCGTCGCCGAAGCAGCAACCGGCTGACTCAGCACCTGAAGGTTCATCGTGCCGTAGAGGTTCGGCGGGGTTGCGACGTACAGGGTGTACGTACCCGTAGCCGGCAACCCGGTCGGCGCCAGCAACGTCGTCGGACCACCGACATCCAGACCGGCTCCACTGGGGACCACGACCTGACCCGACGGGCCAACCAGCGACACATACGAGTACGTCGTATTCAAACTGCTACACGAACTCCCGCTGCAGTTGCTGTTGACATAGACGGCCTGACCGGCAGTCCCGGAAAACGTCACCGCCACCCGCTGACCCACAGCAGTCGAGGCAACCGTCACCGGCACCACCGCACCACCCACCGTCGCCGAAACGGCAACCGGCTTGCTGAGCAGCTGGAGGTCGAGCGTTCCGCTCAGAGTCGAGGCGAGCGTGATGTAGAGCGTGTAGGTGCCCGTGGCCGGCAGCCCGGTCGGATCGAGCAGGGTCAAACCCGTGCCCGGGTCCAGACCGCCGCCGCTCGGGACCACCAGTTGTCCCGTCGGCCCGATCAGCGACACGTACGAGTACGTCGTGTTCAAGCTGCCGCAAGAACTCCCGCAGTTACTGTTCAGGTACACGGCCTGACCGGCAGTTCCGGAGAACGTCAGCGCCACCCGCTGGTTGGCCGCCGCGGTTGGGACCGTGACCGGCACGGCCGCACCGTCGACGGCCGCGCTCGCCTTGATGATCGTCGGGGCGGAGGTGGTGCCGCTGACGCCCGTCACCGTGAGAGTGACGGTGCCGACGTCTATCGCGGCCGGCGTGAACAGGATTGTGTACGTCCCAGTGAGCGGGATCGTGACCGGCGCGATCAGCACTTGCGGGCACGTCCCAGGCACCTCGTCCCCGGGGCAGGGGTAGAGCGGTATCGCCGTGCCGGTGGCCGCCAGGGCGCCCTGCGGGTCGTACATCGAGAGCGAGCCGCCCACCGCGCCCGTGATGCCCTCGACGCTGATCGTGCTTCCGGCGGTCCCGGAGAGCGTGACGGCCATGATCTTGCCCGGGGTCGAAGTCGGGATGGTCAGGGCCACGGGCAGGCCGTTGACTCCGGCGCTCGCCGTGACGTAGCTGCCGATGACCTGGAGGCTGACCGTGCCGGTCGCGCTTGCGTCGGGGCTGATGTAGAGCGTGTATGTACCCGTGTACGGCAGGTTGACCGGGGAGATCCACTGCTCCGCGATGCCCGGGTCGTACGACCAGTGCTGGCCGGTGGCCATCTGCCCACCACGCGGATCCACCAACGAAACCGCAGCGTTGTAACCGCCGGCGGTCCCGTTCACGTAGATCGTCTGTCCCGCCGTGCCGGCGAACGTCACCGCCAGCCGCTGACCGGGAGACGCCGCCGGGATCGTCGCCGACGCCGCGGCACCGCCGACGGTTGCTGAAGCAGTCGCATACTTCAGGACCTGCAAGCCGACCGCACCGGTCGCGCCCGCGGTGGGGCTGACGTAGATCGTGTAAGTACCCGTGTAAGGGAGGTTGATCGGGGAGATCCACTGCTCCGCGGTCCCCGAGTTATACGACCAGTGCTGTCCCGTGGCTATCTGCGCGCCATGCGGATCCGCCAACGAGATCGCGGCGTTGAAGGCCCCCGAGGTTCCGTTCACGTACACGGTCTGTCCCACGGTGCCGGCGAATGTCACCGTCAGCCGCTGGCCGGGAGTCGTCGCCGGAATCGTCGTCGACACCGCCGCACCGCCCACAGTCGCCACGACCGCCGAACCGCTGGCGAGAACCTGGAGGCTCACCGAACCGGTGGCCTTCGCATCGGGAGAGATGAGAAGCGTATACGTACCCGTATACGGGAGGTTGATCGGGGAGATCCACTGCTCCGCGGTCCCCGAGTTATACGACCAGTGCTGGCCGGTGGCCATCTGCGCACCGTGCGAATCCACCAACGAAACCGCGGCGTTGTAACCGCCGGCAGTCCCATTCACGAGGACGGTCTGCCCGACCGTGCCGGAGAACGTGGCCACCACCTGGCGACCGGGAGTCGCCGTCGGAATCGTCGCCGACACCGCCGCGCCGTTCACCGTCGCCGTGACGGCCACGGCGGTCAGCACCTGGACGGACACGGTGCCCGACGCACCCGCGGTGGGGGTGACATGGATGGAGTAGGTGCCCGTCAGTGGCAGATCGACAGGGCTGATCCAGTTTTCCGCCTGCCCCGATTCGTAGCTGGCGGCGCTGCCGGAGCCCAGTTGGGTTCCCATCGGGTCGACGAGGGTGACGCCGGTGTTGAACGCCCCGGCGGTTCCGTTGACCTCGACTACCTGCCCCGCGGTACCGGCGAATGAGAAGTCGTAAGTGGGGGCGGAGGATCCCACCGCCTGTGACACAGCCGGCCCGTTCACTGTCGCCTGATACGGCGACGGCGGCGGGGGGACGTAGAGCAGCTTGTCAGGTGAGGGCGGGTTGCTCGTCGCGGCACCGGTGATCAGCGTGGAGACGCCGTTGGTGGCCGGTGTGGTGGCGTCGTTCAGGAGCGCGTTCTGGACGTCTTCCTGATAGAACGAGGGGTTCGCGGCCAGCACGATCGCGGCCGCGCCGGAGACATACCCCGAGGCGATGGATGTCCCGAAGGCCGTCCGCGTGCCAGTGCTCTGGCTGAAGGCCGTGGGGACGCTCTGCCCGGGCGCGAACAACGTCACACAGGGCCCGTAGTTCGACAGTGACCACATGATGTCCGTCGGCGGGTTCGTGGTCTTGTCCAGGCCCGTCGCCCCCACGACGATCGCGTTCAAAGCGGCCCCGCCCTTGGTCTTGCTGCCCGGGGTCGCGTCGCAGGCGTTGATGCCCTGGTTGCCGGCGGCCATCACCACCGTGAAACCCTTCGTCGTCAACTGGTTGACGATTGCGGCCCGGGAGGCGTTCAAGCCGGGGTTTCCCAGGCTCAGGTTCACCACCGAGTGGATCGGGGCGTTGTTCAGAATCCAGTTCAATCCGTCATCGGTGACCGCACCCGGGCCTTGCACCGGTTGGCCCGTGGAATCACAGGTGAAGACCTTCACCGACTTGATCAGAGCCTGCTTGGCCGCCCCGTAGGTCGTGCCCGCAGCGGCGGCGGCCACCGACGTGCCGTGTCCGGGATCGACCGCGCAGTCGTTGTTCGCCGGGAGGTTCGCCGACGTGTTGGTCGTGGCGTCGAACACGTTGGTCGCGCGACCGGCCATATCAGGGTGCAGGGTGTTGACGCCCGAGTCCACCACGTAGATCGAGACACCGGCCGACGAGCCGGAGGCGTACTGAGTGTCGCTCCCCAGATTCGCCACGCGCTGGTTGATCCGAGCCAGAGCCCAACCGGGATTGTCCTGCACCGGCGGCACGGACGGCGTGGCAGCGGCCTGGTCGTACTGGTCCTGGTCGACGTAGGAGACACGGCTGTCGCCGGCGATGGCGCTCGCGATCGCGTCGGTCGAGTTCAGCACGAACATCTGGAACCCGTCGAGCACGTCGCCCACGGTGCCGCCGTAGGACGCCGTCAGGCTCTGGGCCACCGACGCGACGGTCGCCGTGCCGGTGATGGCTGACGCCTGCAGGGCGACGATGTACTGACCGGGAACGGCGTCCGCGGCTCCTTGGTCGAGAATCGTTCCCGTCGCGGCCGCGGTAGGGGCACCCGCGAAGGCCGGGGACGGACTGACGACACCGACCGTCAGCCCGAATATGAGCGCGATGAAGAAAACGACACGCGGAAATCCGACTCGTGACACGACTACCCCCGCAACACTGGTTGATCAGCTGGCCGAAGCCGTGCGCAACAGCGCCCCGTCGAACGAGGCCCATTGAAGCACAGTGATATCCATGACAGTAAGTACCGCTCACCGTCCGGGAGTCATCACCCGACCCCGACACCCGACATCGCGGAGGAGTCCATGACCGATGAGCCCGACCTTCGCGAGACGCTCGTCGTCCTTCAGCACAGGTCCTTCGACAGGCAGGTGCCTCCAGAACTGATGGCCGACCTGCGCCTGGACGACTCCCGCATCCTGAGGACCGGCTCGATCGGATTCACCGCGTCACTGACCCGGACCCAGCGTGCGACGGCAGCGCGGCATCCCACGGTCGAGCGACTCGAACCCGACCCCGACCGGCTCGCCCCGTTCATCGGCATCGCCCCCGATCCACAGGCACCCGGCCGCTACGTCGCCAAGACGGCCGACTGCGATCCGCACGACGTGGCGAACGCGATCGGCCTCGATCCGTCGAACGTGACCGTCACCGGCATCTGGCTCACCGCGACACTCACCACCGAACAGCTCCGCGCGCTCCGGCACGACCGGCGCGTCGACTTTGTGGACTTCGCCATCATGGACAATCCGGCCTGATCACCGCGCCGAGCCGCTTTCGGGCCGACCGCTGAGGAGGCCGGGCTCGAAGACGTTACGCGGATGCGGTTCTCCAGCGTTCACCACTACCCCCGGGTCAACCCGACATCATCGTGAAAGTCAGCCTTTCAACGTCAGTAGCGGATTGTTGACGGAATATCGTCGCCCTACGCTCAGCATATGGATATCCGTCTCCTGGGCCGTATACGGATTCTGATACCCGGCGAAGTCGTCGAGGTCGGGCCGCCTCAGCGCTGCCTCGTGCTGGCGGCACTCGCGATCGACGCCGGCATGCCTGTCTCCACCGAGGAGTTGAAGCGCCGGGTATGGAACGATCACGAGCAGCCCGAGCGGGCGCAGAGGAGTCTGCACGCGCATATCAGCTCACTGCGTGCGCTCCTCAAGCAACATATCGATTCCCGCCCGGTGCAGATTCTCAGCCGCGCCAGGGGGTACGTGCTGGACTTCGACGCATCCCACGTGGACCTCTCGCGCGTCGAGGGGCTGATATCGCAGGCACGTGCCGAGTCCGAACCGGGCAGCGTACTGCGGCTGCTGCGGGAGGCCCGGCAACTGGCCCAAGGGACACCGCTGGCCGGGCTGGAGTCGCGATGGGCCGACGGCGTGCGGCTGCGCTGGCAGAACAGGTACCGCGACATCCTCACCGCCTGGGCGCGGGCGGAGATCGACGCGGGAGACCCTGACGTCACCGTCGAGCCGCTGCGCGGCCTCGCCGATGACAACCTGCACGATCAGCGTCTGGTCGCCGCGCTCATGCGCGCGTTGTACTTCACCGGGCGGCCCAAGGACGCGCTGGACCTGCATCGGCGGGCCTACCAGCAGATCGTGAAGGAAGACGGCCTGGAGATCGGGACGGAGCTCACGCAGGTGCAGCTCGGCATCCTGCGTGGCGATCTGGCTGTACCCGGCCGCGCGCAGGGTGCGCGAGTCGGCGGTGGCCCCGCCTCCGGCCGGACGCCGAGTGGTCCATTGCGGATCGGCAAGCTGCCGCCGCGTGCCGACAATTTCCAAGACCGGGCAACCTCCGAAGTACTGCACGCGGCGGCCGGGCCAGGGCAGACAACTGTGCTGACCCAAGTGGTCGCCGGTCTCGGCGGGGTGGGCAAGACGCAGCTCGCCGCAGAGTTCGCCCGACAGCTCCTGGCGGCCGGCGCCCTGGACCTGATGCTGTGGGTGCCGGCGACCAGCCGTGACTCCGTCGTCTCGGACTATGTGCTCGCCGGGTCGGCGCTTGCGCTCGGCCCGAACGACGAGGCGCCTGAACGCACGGCCGCCCGGCTGCTGTCCTTCCTGGCCAACACCGATCTGCGCTGGATGGTGGTGCTCGACGACCTGGCCGGCCCGGCGGACATCCGCGACCTGTGGCCGCCCACCCGACCCAACGGGCGCACCGTCGTCACCACCCGTCGGCGGGACGCGGATCTGCTCGCGGGGCGCAATCTCGTCGAGGTCTCGGTGTTCAGCGAGGCTGAAGCCGTGGCGTACATGCGACGCAAGCTCGAACACGTCCCGTACCTCGCCGACGACGTGCTCGGCGTCGTGGCTGACCTGGGCGCGCTGCCGCTGGCGCTCAGCCATGCCGCCGCCTACATGATCGACCTCGATCTGCCGTGCAGCGACTACCGCGCCCGGTTCGCTGACCGCAAACGCAGGCTCACGGACCTGTTCCCGTCGCAGGGTGCCCTGTATGACGGGAACTCCCACACGGTGGCGACGACCTGGTTCATCTCGATCCAGGCCGCCGATCGGCTGCCCCCGGTCGGCCTCGCGCAACCGTTGCTGGAGATGGTCAGCTCACTGAACCCCAACGGCATCCCCGAAGGCGTGTTCGCCGCGCCGACATCGCAGGACTACCTCGCCGAACGGCTGGGCCGCAGACCCGACCCGGCGGAGATCCGCGACGGGCTGCGCGGGTTGCACCGGTTCCATCTCATCACCCACACCGAGGGGATGATCCGCGTGCACGCACTCGTGCAGCGGGCCGTCCGCGAGGTGCTCGGGCCGGAGAAGTCGACGGACGTCGCGCGGGCCTCGGCGCACGCGATCCTGGAGATCTGGCCCGCGGCCGACGTCGAGGAGGGCCAGCTCCTGCGCGCCAACGCGATGGCGTTGCAGGACAACTGGCCGGCTGCGATCTGGGACCCGGCCCGTGGCATCCATCCGGTGATGATGCGCACGATCGACAGCCTCGGCCACACGGTCCAGCTCAGCGAGGCGATCCGGCTGTGCCGCCGGCTGACCTCGCAGGCGGTCGACTTCTTCGGTCGGGAACACCCGGACACCCTGGCCCTGCGCAACCAGCTCGCTGTGTGGCTGGGCGACGCCGGCGAGGCCCAGGAGGCGATCACCAGCCTCGCGTCGCTCGCCTCGGACACCGCCGCGGCGCTCGGACGGGACCATCCCATGTCCATCAGTGTGCGGCGAAACCTCGGCTACCAATGGGGCCAGGCCGGGTTCCCGGCGAAGGCCGTCGCAGAGCTCGGCATCGTGTTGGAGGACCAGCGGCGTGTCCTCGACCCGGAGGATCGGGCGATCGCCGGCACGCGCGCCCAGCTCGTCTTCTGGCGTTCTAAGACCGGAGACACCAGCACCGCGATCGGCGAGCTGGAAGACCTCGTGGCACAGGCCGTCAGGCAACTGGGCGCGGATCATCCGGAAACCTTCGAGCTGCGCGGCCAGCTGGCACTGTTCCGACCGGACATCGCACTGTCGGCCCGGGAGATGCAGCAGGTGCTCGACGACATGCGCCTGGCGCTGGGCGCGGGCCACCGGGACGTGTCAGTCCTGAGGCTCAACACCGCCATGCGTCAACGGGAGGCCGGCGACCTGACCACCGCCGCCGCTGCCCTCCAGGGACTACTCACCGACCGAATCAAGTCACACGGCCCCTACCACCGCGACACAGCGGCCACCCGCCACGGGCTGAGCCGCGTCCTCACCGACCTCGGCGACTTCGCGGGCGCGGCGGCCGAGTTGGAGGAAGTGATCGAGGGCATGCGCCGACTGTTCGGCCCGATGCACACCGACACGCTCAACCGGCGATACGAACTCGCCCTCGTACTTGAGCTCGCCAGCCGGCCCGAACAAGCCGCCGAACTGTTGCGGTCTGTCCTCGCCGACCAGCTCACCGCGCTGGGCGACGAGACGCATGAGTCGGTGGTCGCTACGCGGGAAGCGTTGGCGCGCTTGCGAGTAGGGGAGCGATAGGGGGCCGCCGCACCTCCCCGCCCGGCGCGGCGGCCCCGGCTCCGACGGCTCCCGCAGCCGCCGCCGTGATATCAGGAGTCGTAGTTCGAGACCTGGAGGGCGAAGTCGTAGCCCGCAGCCGAGTGACCGTAGACGTTGTCGTACGGGCACAAGCCGTATTGGTCCTTGTACGCGTAGCCGTTGTAGAAGAGCGCGGAACACTTGGAGCAGAACCGCCACAGGTTCTGCGTCCCGGCAGGCATCCCGACGTCGTGAAGAAGCAGGTACTGCGGCGCGTAGTAGCCGGTGGTGTTGTCGTAGGCGTGCGTTCCGCCGGCCGGGCAGTGCCGCGAACTGCTGTACGCCCAGTACACCGAGGCGCAGCGGAAACAGTGCCGCCAGTTAGCCTGGTCGGTGGCGTCTTCGCCGATACCGTCCGGTCCCAGGTTGTAGGCCAGCATGAAGGTCCAGCCCATCGGCTGATGAGGGCCGCTGGTGCGAGGGCAGATGCTCGTGGCGGTGTAGTCGGTCGAGACCAGGTTGAAGCAGTTGACGCAGAACCGCCAGTTGTCCGACGCGTATGGCGCGGCCGCGGCGGCCTTGGAGGGTGCCAGTCCGATCTCGGCGACCGCGACTGCCGCGCCCAGAAGGACGGTACCGGCGAGCACGGAACGCCGCGGCAGTGCCGGGACGTCGGGGGTTTCGTTCATGGTCTTCCTTCCTTGCCGACGTGCTCTGCGATCAGCAGTGAGAGAGCAGGGTCAGTGTCTGGGTCTGGTCGAAGAGTTGGGGCGGATAGGTGCCCCATTGGTCCCACCAGTACTGACGCGACGAATCCGGCAGGTTCTTCACGAACTTCGTCAGATCGTCCCAGTTGGTGTTGGCGACGAGGCGGCCCAGCCACTGGCCTGAGGAGTTCTTCAGGTCGATCCACATCAGCCACGCGTCGTTGTCGTCGCTGCTGGTGACGAGTCCGGTGAAATGCGCAGTCCCGTCCGAGTACAGCGTCCATGACGCGCCGTGGAACATCGTGCAGTCTCCGGTTCGGATATCAGACGATGCCGAGCACGAGGACGAAGCGTTCCGCCACGCCGAGTCGAGCGACGCATACCACTGCGACCGGGAATGTTCATCAGGCTCCTTCCGGGTTCGACTGTCTCTGGACATAGGGTCAGACCCGGTTGTAGGCGGCAGTGTTGGCGGATTGTTGTCGCTCTGGTACTGGTGACGCTGTACGTCACGCCGGTCACAGGAGACGATGACCCCTGGCCACTACTGCTCGCTTGGCTGTAGCAAGGCTGCGGCTGCGGCTGCCAGGCGACGCCACCCGCAGCGGCCCCCTGCAGCTGGCTCACTTCAGGAAACCTGGATCTGGCCACTCGACGTAAACGCGCCAACTCGACCCTCGCCACTTCGCAGTTCCAGCCTCGATGCCGCCGGCGCAGGCCCGCAAGGCGCTGGCCGCCTCCCGGGCCAGGTCCGGACGGCGCTGACGGCCTCTGCGTGGACCTGAGCCCCGCGCGGGGGCTGGAGCGCTACCCGGCCCGCGTTACGCAGTCGGAACCGGGAGCGCAGGAAGGCCGTGCGCCGCCAGGACCGAGTTCACGTATTCGGGCTCGTCGATCGGCACGCCGCGGTCGCCGAACAGGGCGAACAGGTTGGCCAGTTCCCGCGGCTTGTCGGCGATCGAGATCCTGCCGCACAGCGGGCCGGGGCCAAGGCGCCTCGCGATGCTGGGCCGGGTTGCGCGGCGGGCGCTGAGGCGTATGTGAACGGCCACATATCGGTAGTTGGTGTTCGGGTCCTTATGGAACCTCAGGTCAAGACCCCGGACGGCCTGCCACGGGATCCTGCGCCGCACCAGCAGTCGTACCAAGGTCAAGCCACGGTCATCGGCCCGGAGCCAGTAGCTGTACGGCACCGCCGCAGCCAGGGCTATGACACACGCTGCCCCGAGCAGCCAACCGACGAAGTTGTCGGCGCCGACCGCGACGAGCACGACTATCGCGACCAGCCCCAGCAGCAACCCGCTGGTGATCGCTTCCGGGAATCGTCGCATGAAGGCCAGCCGCACTGTCGTCATCTCTGTCCCCTATTCCAGGCGGTGCCGGTCCGGCCGCCACAGTGAAGGCTCGATGTCGTCGGCAGCCAGAGCAGCGTCGGGTAGTCGTTCCGGTTGACCGGCTCGTCCACGAACGGGAGTCCTCCACCGATCTGGGTGGCGGTCAGTTGCACCACGTGTGTCGGGCCGCCAAGCACCTTCGTCTGCGCGTCGGACACTTCGCTCGACCACGGCTTGTCCCCTTCGGGGTCGCGCCCGCTACCGACCGACTTCATGAACCCCGCCGCGAGCGCCTGCGCGCCGGCGGTTGTGGGCGCCGCGACGCAGATCACCTTCTGATCGGTGATCACGTACGCGATCAACGTCGAACCCAGACAGTCGGTGAGCGGACCCACCATGGCGTCCTGGGACAGCGGCTTGGACTGTGCGGGTAGTGCGGAGGCCAGGTCTGATGTCATGTAGCCGTAAGCGATACTCGACTTCGACACCCAGATCACGTTGAGCCGGCCACCCATGCCCGGGCCGACGTTCATAGTGTCGGGTTGGGACGTGTCGGCCTGGTTGTCGTCTTTGAAGATCCAGGCGGTGACTCCGCCGCCGCGGTCCTGCTTCGTATAGCCCCAGGCCGCGAGTTTGGTGCCGATCGTCGAGGTGTCGAAGGACCCGTACAGGACCCCGACCGTGTTCGGCGGGTTGCCGACGGAGATCGCGCTGGTCGCCTGCTGCGCGTCGAAGCCGGTCAGCGGCGGCAGCTCCCCGCCGTACTGGAGAAAGGGGCCCTCGCCGTGGTTGTAGAGCAGGGAAAAAGGGCTGGTCCAGACGTCTTTGCCCTTGTTGATCTTGGTCAGCAGCGCGCTGTCACGGTATTCGATGAAACCGCTGGTCTGCGCCGTGGCGTGGATGTTCTTCAACGTGTCCTTGAACGAGCCCGAACCACCGCTTCCGCCTGCTGAAGCACCCCGATCCCCTGCCACGGCTACAGCTTTGACAGCAGCTCAGGATCCCGCTTGACCTACTGTCAAACGAAGCAGGGTGGCACGATTCCGGTGCGGTTCATCGCGGCGAAACGCATCGTCGCCAGTAACTGCCACCTCGCGCCGCCCTGTTCACCGTACCCGCTGCATGACCACGTCTACTCCCAGCCCTGCACCCGGTGGCGGCAATCGCGTGGAGACATGCCGTAGACGGTGCGGAACGCGCGGCTGAAGTGCGCCGCGTGGCGGAAGCCCCACCGGGCTGCGATCAGCTGGACGGGGTGGCTGCGGAGCCGTGGATCGGTGAGATCTGCCCGGGCGTGCTCCAGGCGCCGGCGGCGAATCCAGGCAGCGGCGGTGAGGTCCCGCGGCTGGAAGAGCTTGTGCAGGTAGCTGACAGAGATGTGGTGGTGGTCGGCGATCACGGCGGGGGTCAGGTCCGGGTCGCCGAGGTTGTACTCGATGAAGGCCTCGATCTGGGCGAGTAGCGCCTGCCCGCGGGTCTCGGGGGTCAGCAGATCTTCGGCTTCGATCTGAGAGGCGAGAGCGGCGGCGGCCAGATGGAGCGCCACCTCCCCCAGCCGCCCGGCCTCTTGCTCGGTCACTTCCGCCTTCTCGATGGCCGTGGCGACCCTGGTGAGGTAGGCGGCCAGGACCGCGTTCATCCCGGTGCCGGCGGGCATCCGGCGCGCGAGCAGGCGGTTCAGCTGCTGCGGGGGCAGCGGCAGCGCGTCTTTGGGCAACTGCAGAACCAACATCCTGCCGGGCCGGGTCCCGGGGCCCGGCAGCGCGCGGGCGTCGTAAGGCTGTGAGGTGTCGTAGAGCAGCAGGTCGGACGGTCCCACTCGGCACTCGCGGTCGCGCTGGGCCAGGTGGACTTCGTTCGCCGTGATCAGACAGAGCCCGTAGACCCCCGGATCGGAACGGCGCACGAGAGCCGGTGTACGCACCGCTCGCGCCTCGGGGTGGGTCAGGATGGACAGGTCGACCGGCCCCATCCGGGCCAGTATCACTTCGGCACGGAAATCTGCGGCGTGCGGACTGCTGACCACCGTCGGAACCGTGGCCTTGGCCAACTGCTCACGCCACCATGGGAAGCGGTCAGGGGCAGGCAGGTCCATAGTGCGCAGCATGGTCAGGAACACGTGATCGCCGCCTCGTTGACGGATCGCGACATGGCGAAAGCCCCGTTTCTGGTGGTACTGCCCAGCAGGACGATCACGATTATGGAATTGGCGCCTAACACGGCCCTAACACGCCGAGGTGACACACCTGCCGCAGTCGACCAACGAGCGCGGCGGCTGATGCCGGCATCGCGCCCGCGCCACTGTTCAAGGCGTCGATCAGACCGCTGCCGGCGGCGTACCGTCCGAGCCGGTGCCACCTACCTGTGCCCGGGCACGGAACCTCAGCCATTGCCTGAGCGTCAAGCGGATCCCCGCGGTGCCGGTCCGATACAGCATCACTGCGAGGAGCAGGAGCATCGTCGCAGGCTCCATGACGGTGCCGAGCGCGGTCCCGAATCGTCCCTGCAGCACGTCGTAGCGGACCTGGTGGACGATCTGCGGCATGTGGGCAACCAGCGGTGCACCAACGCGGAGGGAGTAATAGATGAAGACTCCGATGATCCCCATGGTGCAGATCGCGTAGCCGACGACGAGTACGCGCCGCCAAGTCTGCTCGGTGCAGCCGTCCCGGTCCTTGCGTAGCAGGCCGCGCACCACGCGCCGGCTCTCGGCACGCAGGTCGACGACGCCGATCGCGTCGGTCAGGGCCCAGTACATGTCGAATCGCCCGAACGGATTGAGCGCCCAGACGAGGTTGCTGAGGACGAGAAACGACGCGAACGTGAACGCCGGCTGCTGAAAGGCGCCGCCCAGGATGGCTAGCACCGCAGCGGCCGCCGACTCGAACACGACCCCCGAGACGTCCACCACGACCCGCTGCCACCTCGACAGCAGCCAAGCCCGGGTGACGTCGCAGTAGAGGGAGGGGAACGCGAGATACAAGGCGAAGCCGATACCGCCCGGCCTCGCCCCGTAGCGGGAGCACGCGGCTGCGTGCCCGAACTCGTGCGCGACCAGTGCGAGCAGATACGCCAGCAGCACGACTGCCAGGTCGTCAGCCGGTTGGAAGCGGGCCAGCTGCCGCGGCCCGTCCGCGACGGCCTGAGCAATGCCGGCGGTGGTGATCAGCGCCACGTAGGTCAGGATTCCCCAGAGACCGAATACTCCATGAAACCGGCGGGCGAGCCGGCCGACCACCGATTCGGGGAGCAAACGGATCCGGAACACATAGCGCCGCCGCTTGCGCGCCTCGACGATCCTGGTCTGCTCGTCCACCTTCGCGAGGATCGCATCGCAGGCCCGTGCTACATCGGCAAGCAGAGGCGCGGAGCCGAACTTGCGCGCTGCGAGAGTCGCGATCTCTTCATGGGTTCTGCCTTCGCGGAGGTTCGCGAAGAGCCAATACGCCGAGGGCGACATCCGCAGACAACAGTCTGCGCTTACGTGGCAGACCACTGTCTGGGTGGCGCCCTCGGCGTCCAGCCAAGCAGCTTCCACTACGTCGTCCCGTCCACGTTGCGAAAGCCGTGCCGTCTACCCGCCGCAAACAATGACGTAGTTGGTGCAGCTCGGCGGGGCGTAGCACGAACAATTGACTGGGCAGCCGTTGGTGATGCACACCTGCGGGAGCAGCGTGGTCACCTCAAGCCGGGCGTCGAGCGCCGTGACGTCGAGGTCTGCCAGGTTCAGTGACTCGATCTCCAGCGGAGTCGCTTCGGCGGCATCCATTACAGGTCCTTTCGATGGTTGGTTGTCAGTTGTCACACAGCGGCGCGACGCTTCGCCCCGCCTGCTTGCCCGCGGCGTGATCCGTGTACGCCTCAGCGACCATCGCCCGGAGGCGGAACCCGAACCCGTCGCAGTAGTTCCGGTCGAGACGCCCCGTGCGTCCTTCCGCGAGCACCGCACAGCCGCCGCCGCAGTACAGCGCGTACCGGCACTGCTTGCAGACCGGGTTGGACGTCACGGTCCTGTTCCGCCAGAGCGAGGACATCGCCTCGGAGGTCTCGATCGTGCCGTCCTGAGCGATCCGCCCGATCCGGATCTTGGGGTTGCCGGTCCGCTCCCAGCAGGCGTACATGTCGCCGAACCGGTCGATGACGTACATGCCGGTGTGCGCCCCGCAGAAGGTCGGCTGGCCACCCGGGTGACCGCCGTGGGAGAACAAGGACAGGACTCTGTTTCTCAGACGGTCGTCCGGCCGGTCAATGACGTTCATCGACGGCTCGGCGGCACGCAGTTCGTCCAGCGCCTGATCGAGTTCCCAGCTGGAGAAGAGCGTCTCTCGTTCTGTCTTGCCGTTGCCCCCGGTTATCGGCGCGGTGTAGGCGACGAAGTTCTGGTGGCCGGACCATCCCCGGTCCTCGAAGATCCGGGCGAGCCGCGGCAGGTGGCCGACGTTGACCCGGTCGACGTTCAGGCGGATGCTGATCCGCGCTCCGTGGGAGAGCGCCATCGTGACGTTGTCGGCGATCGCGGCGAACGATCCCCGACCGTCCGGGTAGACGCGGCGCTTGTCGTGCTCCTCGGGTACGCCGTCCAGAGTGCTGGAGATCGGCCAGGTTCTCCGGTCCCAGCAGATCCTCGTAGGCGCCCAGGTCGGTGGCATTGGTCACCACAGTGAGTCCCCGGGTACCGCCTTGCTGGGCCCTGGCGAGGATGTGCTCGACCAGATCACGATTCTGCTGGAGAAGCGGCTCGCCGCCGAACAGGGTGATCGGGCGGATGTAGCCGTCCTCCGGCGCGATCCCGTGCGTGGCCTCGATCTGCGGCATCGCGTCGAAGATCCGGTCCACCATGTCGTGCGTCATGCGCTGCAGGAGGTGAGCGAAGTCCGGGTTGGTCCGCATGTGGTCCTGGAAGCAGTAGAAGCAGCGGAGGTTGCAGTCGTAGGTGGGCATGATCACGTAGCTGGGCCGGGTGGGCTGCGCGTGCATGCCGTCCGCGATGGCCTCGAACCTCGCCAGTTCTTCCTCGCGGCTCAGGTACGTGAGGTATCCGCGCCTGAGCAGGACCTCGATGAGTTCGTCCGAAAGCTCCGGCTTCTCCTCGACTGCCTCGTCGGCGGTCCAGTCTCCGTACAATGGCTTCGGCGCGTGGCGGTCCTCCAGCGCCCTGACGAACGTCGCGACCCGCTTCGAGACCTTGTCGAACGTCCCGGCGTACCCGTGAACGAGCAGCATCTCTGCATCGTTGCGGGGCAAGTCGACGTAGATGGCATAGCTGCTCGTCCGCAAAACCCGCCGGGTGGCGACACCGACCGGCCGGGCAGGTTCGCCAGCCGGCACCGCGGCCTGGGCGGCGTCCAGGCCTTGGCACGAGCATCCGCACCCGTCCGTGTCGCCACAGCACGATGCCTCCGAACCGTCGGCCGGAGCTGACTGGATCTCAATCGGTATCGCAGCCATCTGACTTCCCCTGAACGTTGTCGGCTCTACCGGTGGCTCGGCGACAACGATGCCGGTGCGCCGAGGCCGCCGTCCTTAGCATTGCGTCGCCAGTTCCTTGACGCTTGGTCCACTGGCCGAAGCGGAGCGGCGTGGGATGCCACGCTGATCCCGCACTGAAATGAGGTTCTACTCCGGGGCGCACAGCGGGACCCCTATTTCGGTCCCATCGGCGTCATGTGCCGCCGACAACGGCGAAGGCCGACGTGCGGCCCGGCCACGGCAGTAGAACCCGACCACGACCAGGCTGGCGTCCCCTGGCGGGGATGCGTCGAAAGGGGAAAGACTCTCATGACCACGCGCCCGCGTCTGCGCACGGCCGCCGTACTGACCGGCCTCGCCCTCACCACCACACTCGGGATCCCGACAGCCGGAGCCGGTACCGGAACCGGGGGAATCCCGGCCTCCCACGCCGTCGGCTCAGCCCTCAGGCCGTCGCCTGCCAACACCGGCGGCGCCAACGCGGCCAGCAGCCTTCCCATCCTGTATGCCATCACCCCGAGCCAGAACCAGGCGCACTCGTGCAAGGTGATCGGCAAAGACCAGTACGGCAACCAAGCTGTGGTGTGCGTGAACCTCACCGTAATCATCGACGGCGGCCCCGGCGCTGCTCTGCCGTACGGCGTGAACGCGCAGGCTATTCTCCTCTGCGAGAACAGCTCGAACGTCAAAGTGCAGTGCGCGAACATCTCCGAGAGAGTGCAAATGGCCGATGCACAAAATGGTATCGACGTAACTCAAAACAACATCTGCGGTCACGCGTACGGCGCCTGTCCGGTAACCGGGCTGAGCGCCCAGACCGGAACCATGGACTACACCTCCATCGATTCCCAGTGTGCATCGGACCCCAGCTCCGTCTACGACGTTTGGGCCTTCGCCGTGGGCGGAGTCACCGTCATCGAGCTGCCCGGCTCGGGCAAGAACGTTCCACTGAACAGTGCAAACGCCAACGACGGCAGCAACTACTCAACCGGGCACTATTTCGCCTGCTACGAGTGAAGCCCGGGTCCGACGCCACGAGGTCCGAAGGACGCCTCATGGGCAGTGGCTCACATCTGCTGCCCAGAGGTTCCATCCACCCTGGACCACCCTGGACCATCCCGATCCGCCATCAACAGACTGCCGGTGCCCCTACCAGCGGACTTCGAAAGTCCTCCTCTCAATCCGCGGGTTCGGGGGTCAAGTCCCAGGCGGCGCACCCGTAGTGAGATCCCTGACAGACACCAGGGCCGCCGCCTCCCGTCTACGGCGGCCCACATCCAACAGCGGCCGTCGAGCGCCTCGGGACTACTTGATCGCGTCGTCCGGGGCTTGGAATGCCATGTCGGGCAGGAACACCTGCAGGTTGTCGACGAACTTCTGGGAGAGGTAGCCGGTGATCGCGCCGTTGTCGAAGCCGATGTGGTCGCAGTCCGAGGTGTGCAGGTACACGTCGAGCGGCGGGCCCGAGGCGTAGGTGAAGTGGAACAGGTAGCCGTCGTGGGCGGCGGGGGGGCAGGAGCCGGGCAGGCCGGTCCATCTGGCCTGGCCCGGCGTCAGGGTGTTGATGGTATCGGTGAGCTTGCCGATCTGGTCCGGTGCGATGGCGCTGCTGTTGGTGAGGAAAGTCGGGCCGTTGAAGGCGGCCTGGCCCGGGGTATAGGGCGCTGCGTAGTGGCAGACGGTCGCTTTGATCGGTTTATCGGGGACCATCGTGGTCTGCGCGCCGGAGCGCGCTGGCTTCCCGGCGGGCTCGACCGTGGTGGCCTGGCTTGCGCATCCGTTGGCATCGGTGTCCACGATCTGGGCCGAGCCGACGATGCCAGCCACCAGTGCGGCGTTCTTGCTCTTCACCGTGACTGACACGTCGAGGTCCGGTACGACCAGGAGCGTGACCGTCCGTCCGTCGGGGATCCGTTCGGTGCCGGTCTTCGCGGCGTGGCCGCCGACGGTCGTCGGGTGCAGGGCGGGTTCGGGATCGGGGTCCAGGACCGTCGCGGTGCCGAACGCGACCACGTCGACGGCCGGGGCGTGGTTGAGCGCGCAGGCCGGGACGGCACCGCCGCCGATCAGCACGGTCGGTGCGATCGGGGTCCCGCACTGGGTCTGGTTCGCTTTCCAGTCCTGGGGGACGCGGACCTGCAGGCCGTGCGAGGACCAGGCACGGGTGCCGGCCTGTGACGGTGGGCTCGTGGCCGATCCGCCTGGGCTGGAGGTCGTGACCGACGGCCGGCCGTTGCCGTCCCGTGCCGCAACGAACACCGCACCGTTGGGGGCGCTTGAGCCGTGCCGTGCCAGCGCCAGCGCGGAGCTCCCGCCTGCCGCAAGCACGCCGACGGTGCCCACCACCAGCAGCTGCCGCCGCTTGACGGTGTGCCGCGCGTGACCGCTCCTGACCGCCGCCGCCAGTCCGGTGGCGTCGCCTGCCTCGTCCTCGCGTGCCCGGAAGGTGTCCCGGAGCAGGTCGTCCAGCTCGTCCACAATCGTCAGTCCCTTCTCACGCCGCCGGTGGCGGCTACGTCCTGGAGGCTCCCGCGCAACGTCGCCAGCGCCCGCGAGGCTTGGCTGCGCACCGTGCCCGCCGAGCATCCGAGGACTTCGGCGATCTCCCGGTCCGACAGGTCCTCGTAGTACCGCAGCACCAGCACCGCCCGCTGTCTGCGGGGCAACGTCGCCAGCAGCCGCCACGCCTGGTCCCGGTCCGCCGCGGCCTCGGAACCGTCATCGCCGGCGGCGCCCGCGCGGGCCGCGTCCGACGGCTCGGCCAACGGCACCTCGCCGCTGGAGCGGCGTCGCCGCCAGCTCACGTGCGTGTTAACCAGGGTGCGGCGTACATAGGCGTCAACCTGCGTCATGCCCGAGACGCGCGACCAACGGCCATAGACGCGGACAAGCACGTCCTGCGTCAGGTCCTCGGCCAGATGGCGGTCACCGGTGAGCATGAGCGCCAGGCGCAGCAGCGCCGCCCCCCGGGACGCGACATAGTCGTCGAACGTAGGCGAAGCAATCGTCATCGGCGTCCTTATGAGCGGCGGATGGGCGTGCTGCATAGAAAACGCTTTGGGGTCGCCGATCTGCTGCACGCACTCATTTCGCACCTCACGCGACGACGGCACGAACGCAGCCATCAGTATCCGTCGATGCACTTGGCGTAGGTACATGCTCGCCCCGATCACCGCACTGCACGAATGGGCCCTGGCGCACCGCGACGACATCCGACACGCGCGCGTGATCAAGGCGCGGGGACGTGCGCTGGGTTGTTCGCGAGCCACACCGCTGGCGTGCGCCGGTGCAGTGAGTAACGGCACCTGCCGCCGGTGACCCGGTGCGGGCTCAGGTGCCGGCTTGGGGTTTTGCCGGGCTGAGGTACTGCACGGTGACGTGATCCGCGTTCGGCGCCAGTAGGGCGCGCAGCTGGTCGGCTGCGGTATTCAGGCGGTCCGCGTCGTGGGTGGCCTGGAGGGTTTCCAGGATGAAGGCGACGTGAGTGGAGTGTTCGGTGACGCGCACACCTACCGCGGCGCAGGCACCGACACCTGCCACCTGATCATGACGGTGCACCTGCCGCCGCCCGCCGTGAAGACGAACTGACCGCGTCTCCGCAAGGGCCGCCGCGCGCCGCGACGTGGCAGTCACGGGAGCGTGCACGTATCGCTCGTACCTCTCCCGGGCCCAATCCCTGGAATGGCTTTCACAGGAAGAGCGGAGGGGCGCCGACCAAGGTGCCCGGCCGCGGCCGGGCACCTTGGTCGGCGCGTGCCGAGGTTGCTGTGCGTGGGTGGTTCGGGGCCGGTCTTTCCGGGTGGGTCAGCCGATTTCGATGGCTCCGGCGCCGATCGGCAACGTGGGCAGGGTGAGGCCGGCGACGGTCAGTTGCAGGCCGGAGCCGGTGGTGGTGGCGACGGCGGGCAGTTGCACGGGTAGGAGGCCGGCCACGACGACGGTGGCGGTGCCGGTCAGGGTGGCGGTGCCGCCGGACAGGGTGCCGTTGGTGGCGTTCAGGTTGAGGTCGATGTTGATTCCGGCCAGGCCTAGCAGCAGGCAGCTCTGGCCGCCTGAGGCGGTGCCGTCGGTGTAGACCAGGGCCGCGGTGGCGCAGTGTCCGCCAGTCAGGGTGATTCCGAGCAGCGAGGCGTTGAACCCGCCGGTGAACGCGCCGGCCACCGGGTTGGCGTTCAGCAGCCCGGCGGTGGCGGCGGTGGCGACCGTGCGCGCGGCACCGGTCGTGCCGCTGGTGCCGCGGGTCTCCGGGGCGATCTCCACGTGGCCGTCCTCGATGGTCCCGCCGACCGTGGTCGTGCTGGTGCCGATGGTGTAGGCCAGGGTGAAGGTGTCCGGGTGCAGACTGTCGTCGTCATGCTCGGCGGGGTCGCCGTTGTCGACGGCGTTGACCACGACCGTGCACGGGCTGCTGGTGCCGCCGACGGTGCAGGTGGCGGTGCCCTCCGCGTGCGCGGTGGTCGCGTTGGCCAGGTAGAGCACGGTGAACGCGGCGTGGCCGATCTTCACTCCGGCGGTCTGGTTCTCGTAGGTCAGGTGGCTCTTGATCGGGCCGCCGGCCTGGGTGGCGCGGGCGGAGAACCCGAACTCGGCGTCACGGCCGCCACCGGCGTCCAGGCGGCCTTCGGCGGTGACCTTGGCGATCTCGTTGACGTAAGCGAAGTGGTCGGCGGCGCCGGCCGTGCTGGTGCCGGCGGCGGTGGTCACGGTGATGTCTACCGTGCCGTAGCTCTCAGCAGGCGCGGTGGCGGTGATCGAAGTGTCGCTGGTGACGGTGAACGAGCTGGCCGGGGTGCCACCGAAGGCGACCGCGGTCGCCCCGGTGAAGTCAGTGCCGGTGATGGTCACGCTGGTGCCGCCGGCCAGTGGCCCGAACGCCGGGCTGATCCCGGTGACGGTCGGGGCGGGCTCATCGTAGGTGTACCGGTCCGCGCTGCCGGTGGCGCTGGTGCCATAGGCCGTGGTGGCCTGCACGTCCACAGTGCCGTCGGCCTCGGCCGGGGCGGTGGCGGTGCAGGACGTCGCGGTGCACGCCACGCCAGTGGCCGGGTGCCCGGTCCCGAAGGTGATCGTGGCGCCGGTCAGGCCGGTGCCGGTGATGGTCACCGTGGTGCCGCCGGCCTCCGGGCCGTGGCTCGGACTGACCGAGGTCACCGTCGGCGGGGGCACGGTGTGCACAGCGAGCGCGTCAGGACCCCCGGCGATGCTCGGGACGATGGTGGACAGGGTGTTGGTGGCGACGTCGATGGCGTCCAAGGCGCCGGGGGTCGAGCCGTTGCCGGAGCCGACGTCGGTGACGAAAGCGGTGCTGCCGGTCGAGTCGACCGCGACCTTGCCCGGGATGGCGAACCCGCCGCTGATGGTGGCGGTGATGGTGTCGGTCGCCGGGTCGATCACCGTGACGTCCTTGCCCTGGGGGCTGACCGCGTAGAGCTTCGAGCCGTCGGGAGTGAAGGCCAGGCTGGTGACGTCGGCGTCGGCGATGGTGCCGGTGACCGTGTCGGTGGCAGTGTCGACCTTGGTAATGGTGTTGGCCTGGGCGGTGCCGACGTACACGGTGGTGCCGGCCGGGTTGACGGTCACCGCGTAGCCGCTCCCGACCACCGGGACGGTCGCGAACACCGTGTTGGTACCGGTGTCGATCACCGTCAGGGCCGAGGGCCCGAACGAGCCGATGTAGACGTGGGTGCCGGCCGGGTCCATCGCCATCGACAGCATGAAGCCGGAGGCCGCCGGGATGGTCGCGACGACGGTGTCGGTGCCGGTGTCGATCACCGAGACCGTGTGGCCGCTCTCGTTGGCGACGTAGGCCAGGGTGCCGGCCGGGTTCAGAACGATCGCCGACGGGTTGGAGCCGACCGGGATGGACGTGGTCACCGTGTTGGTGGAGGTGTCGATGACCGAGACGACGTTCGTGATGGCCACGGCGACGTAGGCGGTGGTGCCGGCCGAGTTGACGGCCAGCGCCTCCGGGAAGCCGCCGACTGGGATCGTCGCGGTGACCGTGCCGGTGGCGGTGTTCACCGCCGATACGGTGCCGCTGTACTGGTCGGCGACGTAGGCGGTCGTCACGCCGGACGGTGCCGCATCCGCGGGTGCGGCCAACGCGGCCATACCGGCCATGCCGGCCACGCTGAGCGCGGCCGTCGCGGCCAGGGATGTCAGGCGTCTGCGAAACCGTCCGCGAGGCCGGTGGGTGGTCGAGGACATCAAGTCCCCCCCTTTCGAACCCGTGCCGGCGGATGGGCCCGGCGGGCCCTGACGTCCGCGGCGCGGTCGAGCGCGGACGCGCCATGGCTGCACCGCGATATCGGCGGCTGAGATACCGCCTGTCACCGGGTGTGCGGCCGTACGCCGTCGGCAGCGGGTCCGGGCCGCCGACAGTTCCCAGGGGTGCCGTCCGGTCTGACCGACGGAGGATATGCGAACCCTGAGACGTCCCCCATCATCTCTACTCGAAATCCGCATCCGTGTCAGGACCGCCCGAGCCTGGCGAATCCGCCCGGACCGCGATACCACGACGATCGCAATCGCGATCGCTCAGTGAGCGTCAGGGCGCGCTTTCTGGATCTTGTCGCAGCTGGTCGAGAAGGAGATCGATGGCTGCCTTCGCCTCCATCACAGGTGCGCCGGTTGCCTTCCGCCAGGTGTTGATCGCTTGGATGCGGTCACCCGCACGTGCTTGGGCAACGGCCAGCCTGGCATGGAGCGGGTAACCAGGCAGCCGAGCGGGAATGGGCCGGCCGCGCGGCCCGCCGCTGCGGCCGCTGGGGTCGAACTCGTCGAGCGAGGAATGCAGTCCATCGATCGGGGCGCGCCCTGCCGGCCCTGTGGTGCGGACCGCTACGAGCTCCCAGCGGAAGTCCACCTGCTCGGACCAGTCCTCATCCAGTCCAATACCCGAAAGCCCTGGATCGTCGATCAGCTCGCATACGTTGCGGACAAGCTCGTGCTGCATCTGCCGCACCACATCGGTTAGATCCTCCGGATCCACCCCGCACGCCAGGATCCGGTCCAACGCCGTCAGCGACGCACCGTCAGGAACGCTTCCCCGCTCGCGACCCCGTAGCCGGGATTCGATCCACGACGGGTAGCCGCCGGTGTAGCTGTCCTCATCGACGACCATGCTCCACACAGTGGTCAGGAACAGCTGGAGCGCATGCGCCGACCAGTCACCAGGACGGGAATCCTCACGTTCGACCATGCGCCAACACTGCCAGACCTACATCATCGACAGAGTCACGGCGTTAACGCCGGCGGGGCAACTGGAGTGAGAGGAGGCGACGGGCAGATGCTGGTGTAGTTGCAGCTCATACCCGGAACGCCGGTGGCTCGGCCCTGCTGAGCGGGACGGGTTGGCGGGTTTCTGGACCGGTCAGTCGCTGGCCGATGTCGTCGGCGGCCGTCTGCAACGCGTGGCTGAGGCGGATCGGTTGGAAGCCGCCGGTGCGGCCGGTGACGCCGATGATGCCGACCGCTGTGCCGTAGCCGTCGCGCAGTGCGGTGGCGATGCAGCCGTAGCCGGCGCCGAGTTGGTCCTGCTCGATCGCCACACCGGTGTCGCGGACGTCCTTCAGGATCTCTTCCATCCGGTTCCAGGACGCGACGGTCGCAGAGGTGAAGCGCCGCAGCCGCTGTGAGCGCAGCGACGCCAGCAGCTCCGGGCTCTCGGCGGCCAGCACCCGGCCGGCGGCGCTGGCCAGGACGGCGGTGCTGCGCAGGTCGCTGGGCCAGCCGCGCCTGGCGATGTCCTCGGCGCGGCTCCGGCCGTAGGCCGCGTCGACGATGGTGAACGTGTTCGTGGTGAACGTGATGACCCAGGCGATCTCGCCGGTGCGGGCGAACAGATCCTGCAGGTGCGGCACCGCCGCGATACGCAGCCCGTGCTGTTCGGCGACGCGCACGCCGAGCTCCAGCAGGTGCGCGCCCAGGCGGTAGCCGTCGGCGCCGCGTTCGAGGTAGCGGCGGGCCACCAGGTCGGCTGCGATACGCCGGACCGTCGGCTTGGGCATGCCGACCGCGGCGGTCAGTTCGGCCAGGGTCACGGGGTGGTCGTGGCCGGCGACCGCGTCGAGGATCGCGGCGGCGCGGCCGATGACGGTGCGGTCGTCCATGCCGGATTCGTCCCCTTCGATGAGTGGCGCACACCTGGCGACAGTCCCCGCGTGTCACTGAGTGACACGCCGGCATTGAGCCCCTGGCCAGCCATAAGGAACTGTGGTCTGTCATGAGGGGACATGCAAGAGGTCTGAGTATCACCGC
Source organism: Catenulispora sp. GAS73 (assembly GCF_041262085.1). Classification (NCBI taxonomy): domain Bacteria; kingdom Bacillati; phylum Actinomycetota; class Actinomycetes; order Catenulisporales; family Catenulisporaceae; genus Catenulispora; species Catenulispora sp. GAS73. Next base: position 145,633 of record NZ_JBGCCM010000016.1, on the reverse strand, counting down.
CGCATCGGGCCCGGGCGCGGCTGCTTGGGTTCGGCTCTGGAGCATGTCAGCTTCATGACAGCCGGCTTCATGACAGCCGACGGCGTCGATCCCGTCCCCGACGACGTCCTGCATGCCGTGGCCCGTATAGAAGCGCTGCTGGCGGCCACCTCGTGCGCGGCCACCGCCATTAGCGCGACCCACTCCAGAGAGGCAATCTCGTGCGACGACATGCAAGGATCCTGGCTTTCACCGCGACATCGGCGTTTCTCGTAGCAGGCGTGGAGGCCGCGGCCCCGGCCCGCGCGGTCGACATCGTCTCGGGCTCCGTCATCTACACGCGCACCGGCACCAACGGGCTGGTCATCACCAATCCCGACGGCTCCGGCTCGCACGCCTACCACCCGTCCGGGAACGGGCTGTCGGCGACGTCGCAGATCTTCGAGCCCGCGGTGTCGCCGGACGGCAGCCGCGTGGCCTTCGCCGACCTCGCCACCAACGCCATCTGGGTGGCGGGCATCGACGGCACGCAGCCGGTGCGGATCAGCAGCCCCGGACCCGGTGCGGTCGACAGCGAACCGTCCTGGACGCCCGACGGCAGGGAGGTCTTCTTCACCCGGCGGGCGGGCGGGGCACAGATCTTCTCGGGCTGGGCCGACGGACGCGGCGACACCTCGCTGTTCGCACCCACCGGCACCAACGACTCCCAACCCGCCATCGGCCCGGACGGCAGCGTGGCGTTCGTGCGCAACATCGGCGGCCAGGACAACGTCTTCATCTGGAGCTTCTCCGGCGTCCCGACGCAGTTCGCGGCCGGCAAGTCGCCGGCCTGGTCCCCCGACGGCACCAGGCTGGCGTACATCCGCAACGACACGCTGTTCGCGAAGACCATGGACGGCCAGGAAAGCCTGATCGGCACCAGCGGCGTCAAGGCCTCGCATCCGGCGTGGGCCCCGGACGGGTCCCACATCACCTTCGGCGGGTTCGCACCGGGCATCAGCTCGCGGATCTGGGTCATCGACTCCCACACCCTGACCGAGGCACCGATCTCAGACCCCGGCCCCGGCCTGGGCGACAGCGCGCCGACCTGGCAGACGATCCGCAAAACCACCGTCGACCGGGTCGGCGGCGCCGACCGCATCGACACCGCCGTGGACGCCTCGCGCCTGGGATACGACACCCCCAAGCCCGACGGCACCGGGCAGAACGGAGGCCGCGTCGCCAAGGCGGTCGTCCTGTCCCGCTCCGACACCTTCGCCGACGCCCTCGCCGGCTCGGCACTGGCCGGCCATCTCGGCGGCCCGCTGCTGCTGACCCCGACGGCGAGCCTGGACTCGCGCACCGCCGCCGAGATCCGCCGCGCGCTCCCGCCCGGCGGCACGGTGTTCGTGCTCGGAGACACCGTCGCGCTGTCGGCGAAGGTCGAAGCCCAGATCACCGGGCTCGGATACCAGGTGCGCCGCCTCGCCGGGCCCGACCGCTACGCCACAGCCACCCAGATCGCCGGCGCGATCAGCACGAAGCCGGACCGGATCCTGGTCGCCACCGGCAACAACTTCCCGGACGCACTGGCCGCCGGAGCCGCCGCGGGCGCCACGCCCGAAACCGTGGTGCTGCTCTCGAACGACACGGTGCTGCCGGCAGCCACCGCCGCGTATCTGACATCCCACGTCGGGCCGACCACCCAGCTGGTCGGAATCGGAGACCAGGGGGTCGCCGCGCTGCGGACGCGGTTCCCGGCCGACCGGGTTCAGTCCGCCGCCGGCCCCGACCGGTTCGCGACCGCCGCCGCCGTCGCCCAGACCTTCTTCACCGCCGGGAACGCGCCGCACGTCGTGGGCCTGGCGACCGGCTACAACTGGCCGGACGCACTGGCCGGCGGGGCCCTGGTCGGCGCCTCCGCCGGGCCGCTGCTGCTCTCGGCCAACTCGACGATCCCCGGGCCGGAGGCGGACTACGTGCGCACCGAAGCCGCGGCCATCAACCAGGTGGTCGTGAACGGCGACACCGGAGTCGTGTCGGCCAACGCGGCGGCGAGCCTGGCGAACATGGTGGGCGTGTCCGGGCAGTGGAACTTCTTCGACAACCGGAGCGCACCGGCGCTGCCGTAGTCGAGGAGCCAGCGGGGGCAGAGCGTCAAGTGCGTGCGCAACGCGAGTCTTGTCAGCCCTCAGAGCCCGGTGATGGTAAGCGTCAGGGCGAGGTCGAGACTGGGGAGGCCGGCCGGGCTGCTACAGGCCGCGAAGGCGGTGTTCAGGGCGGTGTACGTCTGAACCACGGAGTCTCCTGAGAACTCCCCGGAGCTGACTGTGCCGGTGAGGGTGATGACGGTGGTGGAGTTTCCGCGCACGATGGTCGCCGTGTAGGGGATCGTCGAGGACCGGCCGTCGTTCCAGGCGATCGTGTGCGTGCCGGCCAGGCTGATGATCTGCGTGCAGCTCACGGGCGCCACGACGGCCACGTCCAGCTCACCGGCTGTCGCGGCGGAGCCGACGGCCAGACAGCTGCCGGTCGGGCTGAAAGCGTCGATGACGTTCAGGTCCTCGTCGTTGGTCACGGTGGTGGAGCGGAGGGTGTTGGTCAGGCCGGGGCTGAAGGTGGCGTGGTCCCACCCGGTGCAGGAGATGGCGGTGACAGCAGAGTGGGCGGGTGCCGCCGCCACCAGGACCGACGTGCCCACGGCGATTGCCGGCACGGTGATCCATGACACGAGCCGTTTCCTGTCCACGGGTTCCTCCCAGGCCATCGAATAAGGATTCTGATTCAGCGCGAAACCCTAGTTCGTCCGCCTGCCCGGAGCAACGTCCGGAAAGCCACCGGCGTGCACTACCTGCCGCACCGAGGCCCAGCACCGCCGACGGCCCGGCCGAGGATCATCCCGGCCGGGCCGTCCGCCGTTCTCACTCCTTCCCGAGCGGCGAATCTCTCGAAGCTAGAAGCACGCGTGGATGTCGCTCGTCGACGAAGCCACCACCGTGTCCAGCAGCCCCGGCACGATCACGTGCACGGCGTTGACGGTCAGCGAGTGGTCGGTCGCGCTGTTGGTGGCGACCTGCTCGTTCAGGATCAGCTTGATCCCGAGCACGTTCACCGTGGTGTTCGGGCCCGGGTGCACGCTGATCGGAACCGCGATGCCGCCGACGGTGATCGACGCCACGGTCGCGTCACCGGCGCTGCCGCTGCACAGCGTGTGCGAGGTAGAGGTCACCGCGCCGATCTGGATCGCCGGCAGGCCGAGCAGTCCGATGCCGACGTGCTGTACCGAGGCGTTCGCCGTCGAGGAGTTCGGGCTGATCGCGGTCGACACGTTCGCGCACAGTGTGCCGGCGTTGATCAGGCCGCTGATGGTCACCACGCACGGCGGGTTGCTGCTGCTGGGAACCGTGGTCGACACCGGACCGGCTTCCGGGGTCGGGGTGATGCCGACCAGGCCCGAGGACGACAGGCCGAAGGCGTGGCCGGTCATCACCGTGAAGGCGACGCCGCCGCTGATCGAGGCCGAGGCCGGGAGGTAGTACGCGTCACCGGCGAACACCCCGCCGGCCGGGACGGTGGCGGCGTTCGGCTGGTTCACCGAAGCGATGGTGCAGGAGGCGTTGCCCGCGGCGTCGGTCGTCCCCGAGCAGCTCTGCGCCGAGGCGCCGCTGCCGAGCGTGAACGCGACCGTGCGGCCGGCGATCGGCGTGACGCCGTCCTCCTTCAGCGTCCCGGACAGGGTGTACGGCTGGCCGTTCGCGGCGTGCGCGCTGCCGGTGTAGACCAGCGTCGTCTCCTCACGGGTGACGGTGAACGGCGCGCCGGCGCTCGCCGGCTGGTCGCTCGCCGACCCGGCGAAACTCGCCGTGAGCATGTACGGGCCGGCGGCTTCGAGCGGCGTGATGGAGCAGGACGCCGATCCGTTGGCCGCTGTGGTGCCGGTGCAGGTCTCGGCGCCGTTCAGGGTGAACGTCACCGGGACGCCGACGATCGGGCCGGCGCTGTCGGTCAGCGTGCCGGACACCGTGACCGGATCGTTGAAGTCGCTGGTGGTCGAGGACGGGTTGATGGTGAGCGTGGCCACGCGCTTGATCCAGACCACGTTGACGGTGTTCGAGGCGATCGTGCCGGCCGGGTTGGTCGCCGAGGAGCCGACGACGTCGGTGCCGGTGGCCGCGCCGGGATAGCTGAAGTTCGCGTGCCCGGCGACATCGGTCACGGCACTGCCGGTCGTGCCGGCGTCCGGACCGCTGGCGACCGCGAAGTCGATCTGCGCGCCCTGCAACGGGTCGCCGCAGCTGTTCGCGAACGTCGCGGTGACGGTGGCCGAGGAGCCGACCGCGTCGGTCTGGGTCGGCGGCGCCAGGCTCAGCGTCGTGCCCGGGCACGGGATGCTGCCGATCGGGGCCCACTGCTGCGACTCGTTGCCCATTCCGCAGGAAGCGCCGTCGACGCCCTTGGTGTTCAGGATCTGACCGGCGTCCTGCAGGCTCGACACCTGGCCGTCGATGGAGAACTCCACGACCGGGAACACGCCGGATTGGGTGCAGTTTCCGGACCAGTTGGCGCCGTTCGGCCCGACGTCGGAGGTGTCGAAGCTGCCGTCGGCGGGGCACCCGCCGGACGGCCCGCTGATCGTCTGGGTGTCGATCAGCGAATCACCCGCGGCCAGCGGGACGTTCTTGTTCCAGAGATCGAACGTGCAGGTGCCGAAGTGCACCTTCACGTAGTCGACGTGCACCTGGATCCCGGTGTTGTTGATGAAGCGGATCGCGCCGCCGTCGAAGCTGCAGCTGCCGGAGCAGCCGTTGAAGACGACACCCGGTCCGCCCGACCACGGGGTCGGGAAGTGGTCGGGCGCCGGCCGCAGGTTGTCCGCGTAGCCGAGCTCGACAGAGACGTTCGCCGCCGCGTGCGCTTTGGCGACCGGGCCGACCGCCGCCGCGGCGAGCGTGAGCACCAGCATTCCGAGGAAGGCCAGCGCCCGGCGCAGGCTGTTTGAGGTTGCTGACATGTGCACCCCTTCTGTACCCGAGACGGAACCATTACGCGACGCGGTCGGCCGGGAGCACCCGGTGACGGCGCCGTGCGTCGGTGACCTTATTCGAGCTCTGATTCGCCGTCGCGCTGGCGCGCCGGGGGCGTCGAGTAGCGCGCCGGGGCAGGCCCACGCCACGGGCGGGGCATCACCTACTTGCCCGCGCCGTTCCTCACGACCTGAAGGGCGGCTACGGCGCGGCAACCGATTCCCGGCTGTTTCATCGTGTTTCACAGCCTCGGGCGAAGCGTATTGAATCCGGCCCCTGCGTATGCGCGTGACGGTCCTGAAACAACCGCTGTAACAACCGCGGCGTCATTGACCGGATACGGGGCGTGCGGCGAGCATCCGCTGTGTCAGTGCTCTTACGGCTCTTACGACGCCCCGGAAAGGGACCAGACATGCGCCGATCTGCTCGCACCGTCGCCGCCGCCTTCACCGCTGTGATCGCCGCCATCGCCGCACCCGCCGCCGCCGCGGCCGCGGCCGCGCCCGCCCGGAACGCCGGTGCGCCGACTTCCAACCCGTACGGGGACCCGCACCTGGTCTCCATGTTCGACGGCACGACCCTCACCGGGTGGACGCAGGCGCAGGCCGGGGAATGGTCCGTGGTCGGCGGCGCCATCCACGGCAACGGCACCGCCCGCGGCTGGATCTATTACAACGTGAAGCAGGCCGGCACCTTCCGTTGGATCTTCAACGTCCGCCAGGTCAGCGGGAACCACGCGCCGACCGTCCTGATCTGGGGCACGACCGCCCCGCTGCGCGACGCGCTCAGCGCGATCCAGTTCCAGCCGCCGAACGGCGGCCACTGGGACTACCGTCCGGGGCACAACAACGGCGGCGGCAGCGAGTTCAAACAGCTGCCGCACCCGAAGATCCCGGTCTCCGCGTGGGCCCAGTGCGAGCTCATCGCCGACCAGGCCACCGGCGTCGCCCGCATGGCCTGCTGCCCGCTGGCGCCGGGCGCGGCCACCTGCAAGGCGACCGAGGTGCTGGACTTCAAGGATCCGACAGCCGGCCGCGTCGGCCCGCTGGCGATCCAGGTCCACAACGCCGGGATCCACGACGAGTACCGGAGCCTGTATCTGGAATCACCGGTGGTGCAGAGCCCGGGCGCGTTCATCACGACGAAGTGAGCGGATCACGTCGCTACGAAGGCTGATACGCACGCCCGCCGAAGGCGGTCAAAGCCCCGGCGGCGGAGCGGTCGACGTGCCGACCATCAGCCGCACGGGCAGGACGCACCATCGCGGTGCGGCCTTGGCCGCGGACGCGGAGGTGTCGGTGGCCGCCCGCAGCAAAGCCATCGCCGTCCGACCCGCGCGGCCGAGCGGCGGGACGACCGTCGTCAGGCGCGGCGTGCCGGCGGCGGCCAGCGGGATGCCGTCGAAGCCGGCGACGCTGATCCGCCCCGGGACGTCGATCCGCAGTTCCCGCAGCCGCACCAGGGTGCCCAGGGCCATGAGATCGTTGAACGCGATGACCGCGGTGACGCCTTCGCGCAGCGCACGGTCGGCGATCCGGGCGCCGGAGGAGAAGTACGGCGGATACGGGCCGAGGTCGACGACGCGCAATCCCGCCGCGTGGCCGGACACCGCCAGGCCACGCCGGCGCTCGGCGTCGGCGAACGACGCCCGCGGGCCCCCGGCGTACCCGATCCGCCGATGACCCAGGGACACCAGGTGCGCCATCACGCGGCGCATGCCGTCCAGATAGTCGACCACGACCCCCGGCAGCCCCGGTGTCAGCCGGTTGAACAGCACGGTACGGCCGGGGATGCTCAGAGCTCGCAGACGGTCGTCGGACAGGCGGGACGAGAGCAGGACGAGGGAGTCCACCTGGCCGGCGATCATGCGGATCAGGTCGGCCTCGGCGGCGGGATCCTCTGCGGCGTCCAGGGACAGCACGTGCTGTCCGGCCGGGACCGACTCCGAGCGGATCCCGTACAGCACCGCCGGGTAGAACGGGTTCGCCAGGTCGGGGAGCACCGCGCCGACGAACCCGATGCGCCCGGCGGCCGGCGCCCTGACACCGGCCCCGGCCCCGGCGGAGCGCGGACGGCGCGAGGGGTAGCCCAGGCGGAGCGCCGTGTCCACGACCCGGTTGCGTGTGTGTTCCGCGACCAGGTGCGGGCTGTTCAGGGCCCGGGAGACGGTCGCGATCGACACCTCGGCCTGCCGGGCCACCTCCCGGATCGTCGACGCCATCCTCGGACCTTTCGCTCGTGGGCCTGCCGTGCCGTCCGTTCGTGAGCGCGCGATTGGCCTGACCATCATGCCCTGTGACGGCACGAATCAACCCCCGGTCGGCGATGTGCACGAGGAAACATCGGATGACTTGGTCAGCGGCGACGTGGTCACCGGGGCCGTAGCGCAAGGGCTTCTGGCCCTCGCCAGCCGGTGAAGCGCCTAAGGGGTCCGCCGCATCGTGGCCGACCTCATGGACCGCTTGGACGCCGAATCACGGTTCGAGGCCGGGATTAAGGCCGCCAAGAACGGCTGGCTTTAACCGGCGGACTGATCTCACACCCGGAAAAGGCGAGAAAAGGATTCCCGGCAGTAGAAGTCGAGCTGACGACTGCACCTCTCTGCGGCGCCGCTCGTGATGAAGGAGACGACGCCGTCGCGTTCAACCGCGTTCGACTGTCCAAGCGAGCCATCCGCTTTGTCTAGACAATGGACTGCGACATTGATTAGCTTCACGCCGAGACGATCACATTCGGCTTGCGTGAAGGCACCGGTGCACCGCGCCCTGAGAAAGGGGAAACCCGTGCAGGAATCGAGCACGCCGCAGGATCACGAGGCGACGTCGGCCGCCACGTTCGAGAACTGAGTCCAGAACGGGCCCGACCCTAGGCCACGGTGCGGTACACGCTGGTGACCATTCCCGCCCGACCGCCGCGCAAGCGGTCCTGATCGCCAGGAGGGACCCATGTCCGCCTACGTCGCCGCCGATGCGCCGTCCGCCATGCCGGTCACTGTCCCGCCGCTGCCCGACGTGTTACAGACCAACACCACTTTCACCCTGAAGATCCCGGCACGCTTCCCCCGCGTTGCCGACTCGGGGCGGTTCGACCGGATCCCGGCCCCGGAGGAGTTCGCGTTCGAGCACGTCGGCGAGGAGCCACGGCGCCTGGAAGCAGCACCGTTCGCATGAACACGGATCTGCCGCCGGACTCCCGCCGCGTTCTCGTCGTCGCGCCGGGATACATCCGGACCGGCGGCCGCGATGACGGCCAGGTGTTCTGGAACCCCGAGAGCGGGCACGAGATCAGGCTCGGCAAGGCTCTGGCCGAACTGGCGGCCCGGTTCGCGATGCCGTCCTCCGTGGACGTGGTGGTCGCCGCGATCCCCGGCGCCGCCCGCGAGTCCGCGCGGAACGCGGTGACCGCGTTGGAGGAGGCGGGGCTGCTCGTCGGCTACCGCACCGCCGCAGCCGCGGCGCCGACGCCGTCACCGGCGTCCACCGGCACCGGGTTGTTCGGCGCCCCGGTGCTGGACGCGCCGACGGCGCTGACCGGGAACACGACGGACGTGGTGGTCATCGGCATGCCGTACGACGTCGGCTCCACCCACCGTCCCGGCTCGCGCTTCGCCCCGGACGAGCTGCGGCAGACCAGCACGGCCCTGTTCCAGTACCGCTGCGACGCCGACGGACGGCCGCGCGGGCTGCACGACCCGCTGCGCGGCCGGGCCGTCCTCGACGGCGTCCGGATCGCCGACCTGGCGAACATCTCCCAGCCGGTGCACACCCGCAACGGCGATTCGTTGGAGGGCCTGCACCGGCTGGCGCGCTCGGCGTTCCAGGCCGGACGGTTCGTGCTGACGCTGGGCGGTGACCACTCGATCAGCCTGCCGCTGATCACCGCGGCGCTGGACGTTCACGGCCGGGTCGGGGTGCTGCACGTCGACGCGCACTCCGACTTCGCGACCCCGCGCACGGACGACTGGCGCCGCGACTGCCACCACGGCAACTTCATGAGCTGGGTGGTCGGGGACACCAGGCTCGGGGTGCTAGCGCAGTTCGGCATCCGCCAGCTCACCGAGTACGAGATCGAGCGGCCGGAGCACGTCCGCGTGTGGCCGGGGCGCACGGCAGTACTGACCGATCCCGACACCGTCCTGGCCGACCTGCCCATGGACATCCCGTACTACCTGACCGTCGACGCCGACGGCCTGGATCCGTCCGCACTGCCCGACACCGGCACACCGCTGCCCGGCGGTTTCGGCCACGCCGAACTCGTCGCGCTCCTGGAACACCTGGCCGCGCACCGGCGCCTGATCGGCATGGACTTCGTGGAGCTCATTCCGGGCGACCGGGAGACCTCGACGCTGACGGCGGCGGACTTGATCCTGCGCGTTCTCGACGCTGCGACCGCACCCCGCCGAAATGGCCGCGAACTGTGAATGCCCCGGCCCGCACGAGCAGACCGGGGCAGGTGCCGTGAGAGCGTCAGCTGACGGCCTCGGCAGCGTCCTTGATGAGGTCGGCCACGATCCTCGGGTGGCTGAGCATCGCGACGTGGGACGAGGTCGGCACCTCGACGATCTTGCGGGCGTTGGCGCGGGTGTACATCCAGCGCTCGCACGCCGGCGGGATCGCCTTGTCCCGGCCGGCGACCAGGCCCCAGACCGGGATCGTCTTCCAGGCCGCGGCGGTGGTCGGGTAGGTGAAGGAGGCGGCGTCGAACGGCCGCTGCGTGGCCTGGAGCACCCGGAAGGTCTCGGTGGGGATGTCGGCCGCGAAGGCTGCCTGGCCGTCCTTGCTCAGGTACAGGTCGGTGCCGGTGGTGCCGTCGGCCTTGGTGTACGGCACCGGCACGCTCACCGGGAGGACCTCGCTGCCGGGGAACTTGTTGATGAGGTCGCCCTGCGTCTCGCCGACGTCGGGCACGAACGCCGAGATGTAGACCAGTGCCTTGACGTTCGCCTTCCCGGCGGCGGCGTTGGTGATGACCGTTCCGCCCATGGAGTGCGCGACCAGCACGACCGGACCGGTGATCGAGTCCAGCAGGCTCGCGATGTACGGGGCGTCGGTCGGGATGCCGCGCAGCGGGTTCGCCCCGCAGATCGTGGTGTAGCCGCGGTGCTGGAGCTCCGCGATGGCGGCGTTCCAGCAGGACGAGTCGGCGTAGCCGCCGTGCACCAGAACGATCGTGGGCTTCACCTTCGGGCTCCCCTTCGCGGTGGTGGCCGGGGCCGCGGCCGCCGCCGTTCCTTCTTGACTGGCGGCCAGCGCCGCCGACCCAGCCAGCACCGCTCCGGCGGCCAGCACCTTGCGGCGGGACATTTCTGTACTCATGGGACTCCTCACACAGTGGATCGGTGTGGCATGCGATGGACACTAGGAGGAGGGCTTTCGGAGCGGCTTCCGTAATGTGACTTAGATTCGCGACGACGCTGATTGGCAGGCATACACCGGTCATTGCCCGGCACGCCGGGGTCCCGCTCTCAGCCGCGCGGTCGTCCACCTTATGTTCACCTTCGCCGACGCCGGGCCGCTGTTGCCTGCTATCAGGACCGTGAGCTGCGGCTATAGCCCATCGATATGGGCTATGACGGTGATAGCCGCCGTCTTTGTGAACTCTTCGCGCAACACCTTGTCCCGGCGCTGCCCCGCGTCTTCGATGTGCGGTGAGCCGCTCACTCCAGTCTGCGCAGACTGTCCCTCCCCACCCTGTCTTCGACGACGAGGAAGTTCGTCATGCCCCGATCCAGACCCCTGTTCCGAACCTCGGCGGCCGCGCTGGCCGTCGCCGCCGCGAGCGCGCTCGCTGGAGTGGCCAGTACCGCATCGGCCGCGACGGCTGCGCAGTCCATTGCGCGCGCCTCCTCCCCCGCCGGCACGAACCTGCTGCTCAACGGCGGCGCCGAGACCTCGCAGTGCAGCCCCGGCGGCTGGGAGGAGACCACCGTCCCCGGCTGGGGCCTCACCTCCGGCGACCCGGTCATCAACTGCTACAACTCCACGAACGGCGCGAACACCAGCACGCCGGGCGCGGACGGCACCGCCTACTTCCAGGGCGGCTCGCGCGGCTCGTCGGAGATGACGCAGACCACTGACGTCTCCAGCGCCGCGACCGCGATCGACGCCGGCGGAGTGCACTCGACGCTTTCCGCCCGCCTCGGTGGGGTCGCCGCCTACAACGACGCGGCGCAGGTCACCATCACGTACCGGGACGCCTCGGGCACCAGCCTGGGCACCTCCTCGATCGGCCCGGTGCTCGCTGCCGACCGCAACAGCACGACCTCGTTCGTCGCCAAGTCCGCCACGGCCTCCGTCCCGGTCGGGACTCGGTCGATCACCACCACGGTCGACTTCACCATGACCGGCACGCAGAACGACGGCATGGCCGACGACCTGGCGCTGAGCCTGGACACCGCCGCGAGCGCCCCGACGCTGAGCGTCCCGGCGTCCACGGTCCCGGGCTACGACCACGTGTTCGTCGTGATGATGGAGAACAACAACTACTCGGCGTCCTCCAACACGGTCGACGGCGGCGCCGGCATCATCGGCGACTCGGCCGCGCCGTACATCAACAACACGCTGGTCCCGATGGGCTCGCTGCTGACGAACTACCACGGCAACACGCACAGCTCGGACCCGAACTACGAGGCGATCGCGTTCGGCAACTCCTTCGGCCGCAGCAACCACAGCACGCCAGGCGCCGACTGCATCACCGATCCGACGTGCGCCGCGACGAACAACGGGCTCGACTATTACCTCGACGGGGCCGGGAAGACCTGGAAGCAGTACGTCCAGTCGCAGACCAGCAACTGTCAGACCTCGAACTCGGGTAACTACGAGAGCGACGACGTGCCGTTCTACTACGACCCGAAGATGCAGAGCGACAACGCCTACTGCCAGGCGCACTGGCAGCCGCTACCGCAGCTGATGAACACGGATCTGGCGTCGACCGCGACGACGCCGAACTTCGTCTGGGCCGACGCCGACTCCTGCTACGACATGGAGGGCTGCGGGATCGCCTCCGGCGACACCTGGCTGAGCCAGAACCTGCCGACGATCTTCAACTCGCCGGCGTGGACGCAGCAGAAGTCGCTGCTGGTCCTGACCTGGGACGAGGACGGGGCCAACTCCCCCGGCGGGTTCGGGCCGGGGCAGAGCAACCAGGTCGCGACGATCGTGATCGGGTCGCAGGGCACGGTGAAGGCCGGGTACCAGGACCCGAGCCGGTACGACCACTACAGCACGGCGCGGGTGATCGAGGGGGCGCTCGGGCTGACGTCGTCGATGACCAACAATGACAAGTGGGCAACGCCTTACAACGAGGTCTTCACCAACGGCGCTCCGGGGAACACGGTCACGGTGACCAACCCGGGCGCACAGAGCTCGACCGCTGGTACCGCGATCAGCCCGCTGCAGATTCAGGCGAGCGACTCGGCTGGCGGGCAGACCTTGAGTTACGCGGCGAGCGGCCTGCCGGCTGGGCTCTCGCTGAACGCCTCGACCGGCGTCATCAGCGGGACTCCGACGACGGCTGGGACTGGCGCTGTGGCGGTGACCGTCACCGACGGCACCGGGGCTTCCGGGCGGGCGGGCTTCAGCTGGGCGGTCGCTGCCAACCCGAACGCGTACAGCGTTCCGATCGTGAATCCGGGTGCTGAGACAGGGTCCTGCCAGAGCTCGATCGGGACCGGGACGCCGGCTCAGGGTTGGACGTTGAAGAACAAGCCGCAGCAGGTTTGCTATGGCGCGTCCGGCGGCTTCCCGACGGCTGCCGAGGGGCCACAGCCGACCGGGGTCGGCGGGAAGGCTTTCTTTGACGGCGGGAGCACTGCGACGGCTTCGATGTCGCAGACGGTGAGCGTCAGCGGGCAGGCGTCGCGGATCGCCAGCGGCACGTTGCCGTACAGCCTGTCGGCGTGGATCGGTGGCTATTCGACGCAGGGCGACAACGCGGGGCTGGTCGCGACGTTCCTCAACGCCTCGGGTACGTCGCTGGGCACTGCGACACTCGCGCCGGTCACGGCGGCGCAGCGGGGCAACCAGACCGAGCTGGTGGAGGAGACGGCGACTGGCACGGTGCCGGTCGGGACCAGCAGCGTGACGTTCACTGTGAACTACACGCGGCAGGCTGGGACCGGCGATGACGGGTACGTCGACAACATCGCGATGAGCTTCGGCTGACGAGCACCGGATGACCGGATGGGCCGGCGCGCGGGAGTGAATCCACACGCCGGCCCATCCGGGCTTTCCGCCTTACGCGCTCAGGGCCTCGGCTCCGCTGGTTCTCGCGCGGGCAGCCCGCGCAGCAGCTGGCGCGAGTGAGAGGTTGGGGCGCTGCGGACGGCGTGCGGGGTGCGGCGTGCGGGGTGCGGGGTGCGGGGTGCGGCGTGTAGAGGATCGCGGCGCGAGGGCCGGGAGGCTACTTACCAGCCCCCGTGACAGCGAGCGCCGTGGTCCAGTTCGTCGCTATGGCCTGTTGGGCGGCGGCCAGGGTGACCTTGTGGTCGCAGACGGCTTTGTGCAGGGCGTTCTCGACCGTGTCCTTCGGGTTGGGGAGGGAGCCGGGCTCTATCCACAGGTTCCTGGGGTCGTTGCTGCCGCCGAGTTCGAGGGAGACCAGGTGGTCGAGCTCTGACGTGGTGCTGTCCGGGACGCCGTAGGCGCCGTACAGGTCGCGCTTGACCTTGTCGGTGGCTGATGCCGGAGGGCGGATCTTGGTGGTGTAGCCGGTGACGCAGATGGTCGAGTCGATGTTGTTCTGCGTGACGGTGTCCTCGACGGTGCCCGGGGTGCACGCGGGGTCGGGCCGGTACGTCGTGGGAGTGCTGCCGGTCATGTGGCAGTGCATGCCGGCGGCGGGCATGGTGACGGTGCCGGGCGCCAGCCGGGTCCGGGCCAGAGGCGAGGTGCCGCCACCCTGCGCCGCGGTGGTGGGGGCGCTGCTGGATTTACCGCCGGAATTGGCGCCGCCGGCACGGAGTTGGCTGCTGCAACCGGCGCACCAGAACATCAACGCGGCAGCCGCGGCGGCCAGAAGCCAGGTCCCTCTCCGGGAGGCACGAGCAGCCGACGCAGTGGTCGCAGTGCTCGTAGATGGTCGCGGGGATGTCACAGGTTGCGGATTCACAACTGCATTTACCCACGTATGCCCTCAACAAGCGATGGCGAGGTTGTGAACAAACATCGACCGGCATCGCCGAACACCGGACGTAATCAGTACCCTGACGCTAGGCTGGCCGCAGCGCGGATCCAAGCGGCGGGGACGGCCCAAGTGGGGTGGCCGTCCCCGCTTTCGCGAACACGTTGGTCAGCGCGCCGTGCGGCAGACCCGATCGCGGACCGCGGCTGATCAGCCCACTGCGATCCCCTCGCCGCCAGCCCCGCCGGCCACCGTGACCGAACCGATCGCGGTCAGCGAGCCGTCGGGCGCGACCGAGTACTCGTCCACGATGCCCTTGGCACCGGTCTGCACGTACAGGTTGTGGCCGGCGGCCGCGGCGTCGACGGTGCCCCCGTCGGTGGCGGTGTTGCCGAGGCCGGTCAGGGCGCCGCCCCGGCCGAGGCGGATGCCGGTCTCGGTGGCGCTGCCGGCGTTGGAGGCGAACAGCAGGTCGCCGTCGCGGGCTATCCAGCAGCTCGCGGCCTGGCCGGTGGCGTAGGAGGACTGCTGCGTCAGCGTGCCGTCGGCGGCGACGCGGTAGCTCACGACCGCGCCGGCGCCGGCCTGCACGAGGGCGATCTCGTGGCGGCCGGTGGCGACGAAGGCGAAGGGCACGGTGCCGGGGAACGAGTTGACGGTCGGGCTCTGTGCCGGGGTGCCGTCGAAGCCGAGGCGGTAGACGAGCACGTCGTTGCTCGCGGCCTTGGTGGTCACGACCAGCTGCCGGCCGTCGCCGGTGAAGCCGACCTGGCCCGGGGTGTGGGTGAACTGCGGTGTCCCGGTGGCGTCCAGGCCGAGCGGACGGTTCCAGTCCTTCCGGAGCTCAAGGCGGCCGTCCGAGACCCGGTAGCCCTGAATGTTCGCGCCGTTCTCGGCGTTCAGCACGTAGACGACGTCTCCGTGCACTGCGACGCTGACCGGGAACGCACCGCCGGAGGAGACGACCTGGCTCAGCGTGAGCCCGGCACCGTGGACGGCGAACACCGAGACCGTGTTACTGCCCGCGTTGACCGCGTAGAGCAGATGGTGCGCGGCATCGTAGGTGAGCGCGCCCTGCGAGGCGGTGTGGTCGACAGCGCTGCCGGTGAGGATGCCGCCGAGACCGCCGGTGTTGTAGGTGTGGGCCAGGGTCAGAGTGCCGTCGGCGGCGCGGTGGTAGGAGGCCACCTGGTTGCCCGCGATGTTGTCGGTCTGGACGAAGACAGCGTCGGAGCCGTTGACGGTGTGAGCGGCGACGGCAGGGGCCGAGGCAGCGTCCGAGGTGGCCGCGTTCGCCGGGGCGGCGGTCAGCGCGATGGCCGCGCCGCCGAAGGTGAGGGCTGCTATGGACAGGCTCGTGCGACGGGAAATCTTGGACATGACGGGATGCACTCCTCGTTCGCGGTTCATACAGATGCGGCGGACTCAGGTCCGCACACATGTGCAGTTCCGTTTCCGGGCCAGGCGTTACAGGCCGCCGACTTGAGAGTCCTTACAAGTCGAGGAACTGATCATGGAACCGGGCCGGAACGGGCTACTGTTTCCATCGCCAGACCGCAGACCGCAGACCGCAGACCGCAGCCGCAGGGAGTCGTCGTGGGGGATCCGTCCCGGCTACCGCCGGACGCCGAGCTCGTCGCGCGGTTGCGCGTCGGGGACGAGGCGGCGTTCCGCTTGGTGGTGGACGCGTGGTCGCCGTCGATGCTGCGGTTGGCGCGCTCGTTCGTCTCGACCGGGGACTCCGCCGAAGAGGTCGTGCAGGAGTCCTGGCTCGGGGTCATCCAGGGACTCGGCCGCTTCGAGAGCCGCTCGTCGCTGAAGACGTGGGTGTTCCGGATCCTGGTCAACATTGCCAAGGGACGCGGCGTCAAGGAGAGCCGGACGCTGCCGTTCAGCAGCCTGATCCCGGAGGACGAGGGACCGTCGGTGGATCCGTCACGCTTCCGGCCGGACACCGATGCGTATCCGGGGCACTGGAATCCGGGCGAGAAGCCGCAGGCGTGGGCGTTGCCGGAGAGCGAGGCGCTGCACGGCGAGGTGCGGCGGGTCGTCGGCGAGGCGCTGGCGGCGCTGCCGGATCGGCATCGGGTCGTGGTGACGCTGCGGGACGTGGAGGGCTACACCTCCGACGAGGTCTGCCACCTGCTGAACATCTCGCCGGGGAACCAGCGGGTGATCCTGCATCGAGCGCGGGCCGCGGTGCGAACGCGGTTGGAGACGTACTTCGCCCCGGTCGAGCCACAACGGCACAGCGGCACGAGCAGCCGGCCGAGGCGTTCCGGGCGGCACGGGGCCGAGGCTGCGAGGCCGACGCTCCGAGACTGCGGCCGGGGCTGAACCGCGTTCACTCCCCCCGGTGGAACCCGCGGAAGGCAGTGAGGAGCTTGTCGCGCGCCTCGCCGGATATGGACTCCGCAGGCAGCTCACCGAGGGTGTCGATGGTCTGGCGGAACTGCGCGAGGTAGGTCTCGCAGCCGTCGCAGGCGGTCAGGTGCTCGACGAAGCGCGCTTCGTCGGCGTCGGGGAGGGCACCTTCGAGGAAGTCCGTGACCAGTTCTACGAACTCGTCGCAGTCCATGGGGTCTCCTCCCGAGTCGGCGGCCGTTCCACCATTGGATCACGCCGACCCGGGAGCATGCGAGGCCGCGAGCGAAAGCATCAGGACGTAGTCAGCGGGGCGCCGACTGCCTTGAGTAGTTAGTTGTACGGGCGGCTGACCATCAGCGGGTGCATGGCGCCGTCCGTTGTGTCGTAGGCCCCGGACACCGTGAGCGTGCCGTCGTCCGCGACCGCGCCGTAGGGCGAGTCGAACACGCCGAGCGCCGGCAGGTTCAGATCGGTCCAGGTCCGGCCGTCGTACGCCTCGCCGTAGGGCGCGCCGGTGTTCCGCGTGTAGCCGATGAACGCGGTGCCTGAACGCGTCTTGGCGATGGCGAAGATCTCGCCGGTGCCGGGAGCCGCGATCTGAGTCCAGCAGTGTCCGTCGAAGTGCTCGACCAGCGGGCCGGAGGCGGTGCCGCTGTCGCCGGCGGCCCAGACGTCGTTCGGGCCGTCGGCCGCGATCGTGTCGAACTCGGAGCCGCCGGTGGCCGTCGGCAGGTTCGGCACCTGGGACCAGGTCTTGCCATCGAAGTGCAGGATCACCGACTGCTGGTTCAGGGAGCCGGCCGCCCACACGTCGTTCGGGCCGCTCGCGCTGATCGAGGACAGGTAGGTGGCGGCGGGGTCGACGGGCAGCTTGACCGCCTGCCAGGACGATCCGTCCCAGTGCTCGATCACGCTCTCGCCGGTGGACACGTTCCCGTCGAGCCGCTGCACGGCGCCGACGGCCCACGCGTCGTGCTGATTCAGGGTGCTGACACCGAGCAGACTGGCCGCGAGCGTGTCGGAGGGCACCGGGGCCGACGCGGTCTTCCAGGCATGGCCGTCCCAGTGCTCGGTGAAGATCGGGGCGCCGTAGACGACAGGGTTGCCGGAGTCGTTGTCCCCGACGACCCACACGTCGTCCTTGCCGTGCGCGGAGATGGCGTTCACGCGCGAGCTCACCGTGTCGCCCGGCGTCACCACACGCTGCCAGCCCCGGCCGGTGCGGTCGTCGCGGGAGAGCACCACCGGATTGAGCCGCTCGGTCTTGCCGCCGGTCGACGTCACCTCGAATCCGGCGGCCCACGTGACGTGCGGCGCGACGGCCGTCAGCGCGGCGATGTTGCCGGACGGGATCGGTACCGGCTCCTGCTGCCATCCGGCTGCGGCCTGCGCGCCGCCGGCCGTCATCACGGCCAGCGCTCCCGCTGCAGCCAGCGCCGATAGCGACCTGGTCTTAGAGAACATGGTCATTCACCTCCGCGTCCGGAGACGACGAAGTGCCGCCTCCAGTGATACCAGAGGCGACAGGGCCTTGATTCGTTACTGTTCGCCGGTCAGGGCTTGATCATCGCTGTGAAGCGATGTGTGGATGACGGTTTCGGACGTCAGCGTCCGGTGCACCGGGCACTTGTCCGCGATCTCCAGAAGCCGCGCCCGCTGTTCCTGCGTCAGCGGACCCTCAAGCTGGACCACGCGATCGATGCGGTCTATGAATCCGGCGGTGCTTTCGCACTCCTCGCAGTCCTTGGCGTGGATCCGGTCGTGGCGCAAGGCGACCGTCACCTTCTCCAGCGGCAGGCTCTTGCGGTCCGCGTACATCCGCAAGGTCATCGAGGTGCAGGCGCCCAATGCGGCGAGCAGGAGATCGTAGGGGTTCGGGCCGGTGTCGCCGCCGATCGGCACCGGTTCGTCGGCGACGAGGTGGTGGCGTCCGGCGGTGATCAGTTGTTGCAGGGCCCCGGTTCCGGTCTCGGTGACGATTACCGCAGTGTCCTGCGGCACTTCGAAGTTGGTCTGTTGCGCTTCAGCGACAGAATCCTTCGAATCCTTCGAAGGCAGGTAGCGCGAGGCCCACGCCGCGAGCACCAACGCCGCGTACTCCGCGTCAGGGCGGCGGGTCAGCAGGTGGTCGGCGCCGTCCAGGGAGACGAACGACTTCGGATGCCGCGCGGTGTCGAAGATCTGCCGGGCGTTGTCGACGCCGACCACCTCGTCCTGCGGGGAGTGCATGACCAGTAGCGCGGCCTTCAGGTCGCGGATGCGTTCGGCCTGCGGCTGGTCGGCGATGTCGGCGAGGAAGCTGCGGCGGACGCAGAAGTCGCGGCCGCCGAGCGAGACCGTCGCCTCGCCCTCGCGCTCGATGGTGTCGCGGGCGTCGCGCAGCAGGTGTGCGACGTGCGAGGGGTCGGCCGGCGCGCCGATCGTCGCCACGGCGCGTACTTCAGGGACCAGGTGCCGGGCCGCCAGGACCGCCGCGCCGCCGAGAGAGTGGCCGACGAGCAGGCTCGGGGCGGCGTGCTCGGCGCGCAGGTAGTCGGCCGCGGCGACCAGGTCCTGCACGTTGGAACTGAAGCCGGTGTTGCCGAAGTCGCCGCCGGACTGGCCCAACCCGGTGAAGTCGAAGCGCAGGACGGCGATGCCGTGGTCGGTCAGGGCCCGGGCGATGCGGGAGGCCGCGACGGCGTCCTTGCCGCAGGTGAAGCAGTGGGCGAAGATCGCGTACGCGCGAGGCTCGGCGCCGTCGGGAAGCTCCAGACGGGCGGCCAGGGCGGTGTCGCCGCCGCCGGTGAAGGTGACCTTGAGCGAGGTGGGCATGGGGTCAAGCATCCCCGACGCACCCACCCTTGCCGAATCCCCCCTCCTGCCCTTGTTCTCTCACGCGCTGCTCACGGGCTCCCTTCGCGCCACCCCCGCAGTTCTGTGACGCAAGTGACTGGTGTGACTGAATGGACGCAATGGACGGACCTTTACTCCTTCTTGACATCTTTGACCCGATCATTCCTCGACCGCTCCAGCGGTCGGCGCTAGGTTCCGTCGCAGTGGGTTCAGAGACCTGACATCAAGTCACTGATCCCGCTGCTCCGCCGGGTGGACCATCCCGCTCCGCCCGGATTCCCCCACAGTCGCCACCAGTCCGCGGGCCCCACCCCTGCCCGCGTGCTTCCAGGTGCGACGGAATGGAGTACTGGGAAATGAGTGAACGGAACCTCGCCCCGCGCCGGCTTCGCCGGAGCATGGCCGTGGTCGGCGCCCTCGCGCTGGCCGCAGGCCTGGCCGCCCTGGGCGGCGGGACGGCATCGGCCGCGGCGGCACACACCGCCGCCCCGGCCAAGCACCACAAGCCGCAGCCGCACGGCCGGTTCGGCATCGTCCCGATGCGGTCGACGTCGACAGCGTCGACGGCCTCTCGGGTCCACACCTTCTCGTCGCCCCGGTCCGGCGGCACCGGCGGTCCGCTGAACTACGGCGGCGGCCCCGTCCAGCACAACGTCCAGGTGTACCTCGTCTTCTGGGGTTCCCAGTGGGACAGTGACTCCAACGGCGTCCAGAGCTACATGCAGAACCTGTTCAGCGGCCTGGGCACCAGCTCGGACTCCTGGTCGACGGTCACCAGCCAGTACACCGACAACTCCGGCTCGGGCCCGACCTTCGGCGGCGCCGTCCTGGCCGGCACCTGGGTGGACGACGGCAACGCGGCCCCGCAGTCCGCAGCCCAGTCGGACATCGCCGCCGAGGCAGAGAACGGCGTGTCGCACTTCGGGATCACCCCGACCGGCGACACCCAGATCGTGGTGCTGAGCCCCTCCGGCACCAACCCCGACGGCTTCCCGAACTCCGGCTTCTGCGCCTGGCACGACTACGACGGCACGGTGTCCTACACCAACATGCCGTACGTCCTGGACGCCGGCAGCAGCTGCGGCGCGAACAGCGTCTCCAGCCAGCTCGACGGCTTCAGCATCGTAGAAGGCCACGAATACGCCGAATCAGCCACCGACCCCCAGCCCTCCTCAGGCTGGGTAGCCAGCGACGGCGAAGAAAACGGCGACCTGTGCGCCTGGTACAACCTCGGCTCGATCAGCCTCTCCACCGGCAGCTTCGCCATGCAGCCGACGTGGAGCAACGCAGCCAACGGCTGCGCGATGTCGGGCTGAGGAACCAACGGTCACCAAACGGATGCCTGATCCGACGCGGGTCAGCTTCCTGAAGTGAGAAACGCCAGAGCCGGTCCCCGTCCGCGCGGGGGCCGGCCCTGCGCTATCGGCGCGCACGACCGCGCCAGCGCCCAGCGCCCGGCCGCAGCGGCACAGCTGCCAAGCCGGTAGTCGGAGCTGAGACTTCGGGGGCGACGGGCCAGCGTGGCCGACCACGCGGTGAGGGGGTCCGAAGGACCATGCGGGGTGTTGGTTCTGGGTCCCTCGCCGCGTCGGCGGGCGAAGCCAACCTGCCCGGTTTGGTGGTGTCCAGCCGGACGAGGCAGCACCACAGCAACAGCGATGCGGCTTGACGCCACCAAACCGGGCTGGTTCCGTAAGGCGACGACGTGGCGAGGGGCACAGAACCCTGGTGACCACAAGCAGCGACCGCCGGCAAGCAGCGCGACGCAGGCAACAGCGTAAAGGGAGCCGACCAGTCGCGGGCCGCCGCCAGACAGCAGGTCGCACGGGTCGCCCCCTCGCTGTAGAGCGCCCGCCGGAGGCCTCAAGGTGCCCACCACGCACGACGATTGCCGCCTACGACATGCGCAGTGACTCGGACCGCCGCGCGGTCTTGCCCACGAAAACCGCCAGCCGCCAGCGCAGCCTGGTGTGCGAGTCGATCATGCCGGCATTTTGTTATGGAATTATCGCCCCTTATACATAGATATAGCACGCGCCGCCGACACCGACACCAAAACCGCCAGCCGCCACCCGCCAGCGCGACCTGCGGGGCACAACCGAACTGCGTCCCCTGCGAGGCCATCATCCCCTGCGCGAAGCCGTAAAAATCGCCTGCAAACCAACAAAACAACCGCACCTGCACCCGCACCCGCAAAACCACCCAAGCCCCTCACCCATGCACCGAAACCAACCCACCGCCGTAAGCAATCTTCTGAATCTTCGCCGCCCTATCCGCCGGATCGATCGCAGCGTTCATCCACACCGCCTCCGCAGTAAAGCCCCCGACCACACTGTCAGCCCCCGCCACCTTCGCCCACCCCCGATCGCCGAACGTGAACGTGTGCCCCGATTCCGCCGTGCGCACCGCGGTCCGGGTCCCGTACAGCGCCAGCTCACCGCCGTCCTTAAGCGGGATGTACGTCGGCGCCGGGTTCAGATCCGTAGTCACCGTCAACGACGAGGTGGCGCCGGCCTCACTACTACCCTCGTTCGTGATCCACTTCTGCTCGGCATTCGTCGCGTCGTCGCTGAGGAACGGCGAGCCGGGCTGGCCCGCGTTGTTATCTGCGAGCACGGTCCGGTCGGCGGCGGCCAAGTCCACCGTGCTCAGCGCCAGCTGGTCCAGGTGTGTCGCGGTGTAGTCCAGCGCGCCGCTGGAGTCGACGGCGAACGCCGGCCACTGCTGGCCCGAGGTGAGGGCCACGTCGAAGTCCACCAGCCACGGCGCGCCCGATTTATCCTGTATAAAGTGGATCAGGACCGAGCTGTTCGGCTGACCGGACTGGACGCCTGTCGCCGTGGCGAAGAACGCCCTCGGATAATCCGTAGCGCGCACGGGATAGAACGCCGCGTTGTTCAGCGCGATCGCCGCCTCGTCCTGCTTAGCCCGGGTCCCCCCGGCGCCCTGGTCGTAGACCATGTTGCACTGGTCCAGTGCCAGCAACGATCCGCTCTCGGCCTTAGCGATCGCGGTGGTGTCCAAGGCAGCGTTCGCGGCGTTGTTCTCAGCCTGATACGCCTTCAGCGCCGCCGCAGCATCGTCCTGGGACACGGTGGCGTCCGGCACCGCCGACGACGAGGCCGACGACGAGGCCGAGGTCGAGCTGTCCGGCACCCCAGACTGATGCGTCGGCGCAGCCGAACTACTGCTGGGCCCGCCGGTCGGAGCGGTGCTGCCTGAGGGTTTCCCGACGGCACCCACGGTCCCGGAGGTGGAGCAGCCCGCCAGCCCCGCCAATCCTGCCAACCCCGCCAACCCCACTGATCCCGCCAATGACAAACCCAGTATCGCCCTGCCCGCCGACCCCCTGCACCCAGCCGTTCCCCACCCACGCATCGCTCCCCCTGGTGTGTCCTCACACGGAGAGCGCAGGCTACTGCGGCAGTACCCCAGCCGGGACGGTACTTCCTACGGCATTCCCACCTTGACCCGCACCAGCACCCCCGCCCGAGCCCCCACCCCCAGGCGGCGTCGGAGTAGCCAGCACCTCCATAGACGCCATCATGGCCTCCCGAGCCCCCGCATACTGCGCCCGCACCCCTGCCCCAATACCAGCCTTAACGTTCGGCGAGTCCTTGAACATCACCGCCTCGTTCCACGTAGGCGGCGCCTTCGGCGCCTCGCCGCCGGGCGCCGTGGACGCCGCCAGCACCCACGCCGCCTGCCGGGCCGCGCCGATCGCCATGATCTCGCTGCCGCCGAGCATCACCGCGCCGGTGGGCCGCCCCGACCCGGGACGCGGCACGCCGGTGGCGTCCAGGGCCGCGAACACACCGGTGGACGTCAGGCCGCCGCCGGGTCCGTCCTCGAACGAGCCGGACACCGCGACCGCGACCGGCACCCCGAAGATCGCCGGGGCTATCAGCCGCACCGCGTCCAGCCGCGCGCCCTTGCCGGTGAGTATCACGCGCCGCAGCGGGGTTCCCACCGCGGCCATCTGCGCGCCCAGCGCGTCCAGGCCCTCGGCTATCCCGCAGAGCATCCCCTCCACCGCCGCGCGAGCCAGGTTCGGCGCGGTCATCCGGGCCAGCCGGAGTCCGGTCAGCGAGCCGGGCTGGCCGGCCATCGGCGGCACCAGGACCACGCCCTGCGCGCCGGGGGTGGACTCCAGCGCGAGCCGAGACAGGCCCTGCAGGTCCACGCCGGTCATCTTCGCGGCGGCCTCCAGCGTCGGCATCGCCTCGCCGGTGCGGGCCATGGCCAGGAAGGCGCCGGTGGCGTCGGCGAACCCGGAGACGGTGCCGCTCGGGTCGGCGATCGGGCGCTCCAGGCCGCCGGCGAACAGCGTGCCGGTGGCGCCGACGCTGATCACGACGTCGCCGGGCTCCGCGGACAGGCCGAGCACCTGCGCCATCGCCGAGCCGGTGCCGGGCGCCACTAAAACCCCGGCGTTGGTGGTCCCGGCCGGCTCGACCGGGCCGAGTACTCGCGGCACGGCCAGTTCCCGGCCGAAGGCGTGGATCAGCAGGGCCGTGCGGTAGTCGTTGGAGAACGGCGACCAGTAGCCGGTGCCGGAGGCCTCGCCGCGGTCGGTGACCGGCGCGGCGGAGGCGCCGAGGAGCAGCCAGGTGAGCCAGTCGTGCGGCTGGAGCGCGGCGGCCACCCGCGCGGCGTTCTCCGGCTCGCGCTGCGCCAGCCAGCGCAGCTTGGCTATCGGGAAGGCGGCGGTCGGCACCGAGCCGACCGCGGTCGCCCAGGCGCCCGGCCCGCCGCCCTCGACGACGAGGTCGTCGGCGGAGTTGGCGGCGCGGAAGTCGGTGGACATCAGCGCCGGGCGTACCACTCCCCCGGCGTTGTCCAGCGCGACCAGCGCCTGGCGCTGCCCGGAGACGGCGACCGCCTGGACCCCGTCCAGGATGTCGCCGTCGCAGGCTTTGACGAGCGCGTTCCACCACTCGCGCGGGTCGTCGTCACCGGCGGCGGGGTGGGCCACCGCCGATTTCCGGATCACCTTCCCGCTCAGGGCATCGCAGACGACGACCCGTGTGGTGCTGGGCGAGGAATCGATACCCGCGACGATCGGCATGACGCCAGATCATGCCGTATGCGCCGCGCGCCGGAAACAGGTCCCGCCCAAAGGAGTTCCGCAGGTCCGGTGCGATTCAGTGTCCTGTTGGTGACCCACCGTCATCGCAGGTAGTCAAGCAGCTGATCGGCGTAGGTGTGCCCGCGCAGCTTGGCCAGCGTCTTGGCCTCGATCTGCCGGATCCGCTCCCGCGTCACGCCGAACGTGCGCCCGATCTCCTCCAGCGTGTGCGGCTGGCCGTCGGTGAGCCCGTAGCGCAGTTGCACCACGCGCTTCTCCCGCTCGCCGAGCGTGGACAGCAGCGCGTCCAGGTGCTCGCGCAGCATCACCACGGCGACCGAGTCGGCCGGGGAGACCGCGTCGGCGTCCTCGATGAGGTCGCCGAGCGCCACGTCGTCCTCTTCGCCGACCGGCGCGTGCAGCGACACCGGCTCCTGGGCCAGGCGCAGCACTTCGACGACGCGCTCCACCGCGACGCCCAGGACCTCCGCGATGTCGTCCGGCGACGGCTCGACGCCGTTCTCCTGCAACAGCCGGCGCTGCAGCCGGACCACGCGGTTCATCAGCTCGACCACGTGCACCGGCACCCGGATGGTGCGGGCCTGGTCGGCCAGCGCGCGGCTCATCGCCTGCCGGATCCACCAGGTGGCATACGTCGAGAACTTGTAGCCGCGGGTGTAGTCGAACTTCTCGACCGCGCGGATCAGACCGAGGTTGCCCTCCTGGACCAGGTCCAGGATCGACATGCCGCGGCCGAGGTAGCGCTTGGCGATCGACACCACCAGCCGCAGGTTCGCCTCGATCAGGCGGCGCTTGGCGGCCTGGCCCTCCAGGACCAGGATCGCCAGTTCGCGGCGCAGTTGCGGCTTGAGGTGGGTCTCGTAGGTCAACTTCTCCTCGGCGAACAGGCCGGCCTCGACGGCCTGCGCGAGTTCCACCTCCAGCACCGCGTTGAGCAGCGGCACCCGACCGATTTCCCGCAGGTACTGCCGGAACAGGTCGCCGGCCGGTCCGGCGGAGTCGGCCCAGGCGTTGACCTTAGAATCCGCCTCGGCTTCCTTCTCCGGCTCGGTTTCGGCCTCTTCCTCCAGCACCGCTTCGAGCTCTGCGATCTCCGGCCCGGCAGGGCTTGGGACTCGCAGGGGACCTAGTTCCTCCGGCTCGCCCAGACCGACAGCGGTCCGGGCCTCAGCCGCGGACGAAGAAGTGGGGTGGGGGGTCGGCGCGAGGGTGTCGAGGAGGGCCACCGGTCCCTGTGCGACAGCACTGTTCACGACAAGCTCCAAGGTGGGGGTTCGCGACGTCTTCGCCACACGCTTACCCCGCGCGCCGCAGAGCTATCCCAGATAACGGAAACCAGTCCAAGATCAGTGTCGCCCGCCGGTCACGAAACCGTGACCGTTATGAGACTTCCGCCAGGCCACGCTTGTATTGCTCCAACGCCACGAGTTCACCGAAGAGTTTGTTGTATTCCTCTTGTCCGGTAACGGGATTCAACCGCTGCAGTTTGGATCTCACGCCCTTGATACGGCGGTCGACAGTGTGGATGCGGACCCTTGTCATGACTTCGGCGACATACCGTTCGTCCGCAGGGCCGCGCGAGTGCACCGGCTCCACGGTCAGCTCGGTGACCAGGCCGCGGATGGCGTCGTCAGGGGCCTGATCTTGAACCCGGCCGGTCCAGTTGTTGTCATTGCCGGTGGTGCAGCCGCCGGCCGCGCGCACCGCGGCGCACACCGCGGCATACGCGGGAACGGTGAACTCCTCGGGCGCCAGGCCGTCGAAAGTGACGCCGGCCAGTTGCGGGAATTGCAACGCCATCTTCAACGCCTCGCGCTCGGCGCCGGCGACCGGATCGCGGTGTCCCGGAACGGTCGCGGCCTCGGCGCCGAACAGGCCGTCCTGGTTCGGCGAGCCGTATCCGCCGCCTCCATAACCGCCGCCGTAGCCGCCTCGATCGTCGCGGCCGCCGTACCCGCCCCGGTCGTCACGTCCGCCGCCCCGGCCACTGCCGCGACCGCCGCCGTAGCCGCCGCCGTCCCGGCCGCCCGAACCGCCCTGGCCGCCTCCGTAGCCGCCGCGCCGGCTGTTCGAGCCCTGATTCCCCCGGCGGTCGCCCCAGTCGCCGCCACGGCCCGGAGAGGACCCGTATCCGCCGCCCTGGCCGCCACCGCCCGGTCCGCCGGAGACCGGCACCTCCGGCCGAACCCCGGAAGCCGCGAGCAGCCGGCGGACCGTGGCCTGCACGTCCCGCTCCTCCAGCCCGAGCCAGCCGGCCAGCCGGCGCGTGTAGTCGTTGCGCAGCGCCGAGTCGCGGATCTTCGCCACGATCGGCGCGGTGGTGCGCAGGGCGTGCACCCGGCCCTCGGACTCGTCGAGGTTCTGCTTGGCCAGCTCGGCACGGATCACGAACTCGAACAGCCGGGTCCGGGTCGCGACCAGCTCGCGCACCGCCGCGTCGCCCTTGGCCAGCCGCAGATCGCACGGGTCCATGCCGCTGGGCTCGACGGCGACGAAGGTCTGCGTGACGAACTTGTCCTCGTCGAGATAGGCACGCATAGCGGCTTTCTGCCCGGCGGAGTCACCGTCGAAGGTGAAGACCACCTCGACACCGAGGAACTGGTTCCGGTCGGCCAGCAGCCGTCGCAGGATCTTGATGTGCTCCTCGCCGAACGCGGTGCCGCAGGTGGCCACCGCGGTCGGGACGCCGGCCAGATGGCAGGCCATCACGTCGGTGTAGCCCTCGACCACGACCGCCCGCTCCTGCTTGACGATCTCCTTGCGCGCCATCTCCAGGCCGTAGAGCACCGAGGACTTCTTGTAGATCGGCGTCTCGGGGCTGTTGAGGTACTTCGGAGTGTCCGGGTCGTCGGTGAGCCGGCGCCCGCCGAACCCGATGACGTCGCCGGACAGGTCGGCGATCGGCCACATCAGCCGGTTGCGGAAGCGGTCCATCGCGCCGCGGCTGCCCTCGGAGGCCAGACCGCCGGTCAGGATCTCCTTGTCGGTGAAGCCGCGGGCGCGCAGGTGGCGGACCAGCGATTCCCACGATTCCGGGGCGAACCCGACGCGGAACTGCTCGATCGCCGAGGCGTCGAAGCCGCGCGCGCTCAGGACTTCCCGGGCCTTGGCGGCGGCCGGGGTGGAGAGCTGGTCGACGAAGTACTCGGTGGCGACCTTGTGCGCGTCGATCAGCCGGGTGCGCTCGCTGCGCCCCTCCCCCTGCTTCGTGTAGCCGCCCTCGGTGTAGCGCAGCTCGATGTTGTACTGACTCGCCAGCCGCTCGACCGCCTCGGCGAAGGTGAGGTGGTCGTACTCCATCATGAACTTGATGACGTCGCCGCCGACCCCGCAGCCGAAGCAGTGGTAGAAGTTCTTGGCCGGGCTGACCTGGAAGGACGGCGACTTCTCGTCATGGAAGGGGCACAGGCCCTTCAGGTTCCCGCCGCCGCCGTTGCGGAGTTGGACCACGGCGCCGACGACATCGACGATCGAGGCCGCCTTGCGTACTCGCTCGATGTCGTCGTCATTGATCCGTCCAGCCACAGACAGAGTTTATAGGCGCTGTCAGACGGTACCCATTCTCCTGCTCAGGGCATACGCGGCGTCATCAGTGAGGGACGCGACCTGGTCCACGACCACTCGCAGCCGGGTGCAGTCGTCGGTGGCGTCGGCGTACCAGGCGCGGAAGGCCGGCTCCAGGTGGTCCGGCAGCGCGGACAGGCCCTCGACCAGGCTGGAGACCAGTTCGCGCTGGAGCCGGCGGCGTTCGCGGGCGTCGTCGCGCTGCATGACGTAGCGCGCGGTGACGGCCTTGAGCAGCGCGCATTCCAGGCGGGTCTCGCGGGGGACGATCAGGTCGGCGGCGTAGCGGGTCAGGGGCCCGGTGGCTCCGTCGGCGGCGAGTTCGCCGGCCCGGTCGCGGGTGGCGGCGGCCGCGGACTGGCAGAAGCGGCCGATCAGACTGCTGGTGGCGTTCTTCAGCGCGGCCTGCGCGGCGAAGGAGCCGTCGTAGTCGCCGGGCCAGTAGTCCAGGGCCATCAGCCTGCCGAGCGCGTCGGACAGCTCGGCCGCGCTCGCGCCCGGCGCGTAACGGATCTCGGTCAGCTCGAACAGCTCGGTCTGCTCGACCAACGACAGCAGGTTCTTGGGGACCAGGTGGCCGGCGTGCAGCGCGTCCTCCAGGTCGTGGACCGAGTAGGCGACGTCGTCGGACCAGTCCATCACCTGCGCCTCGAAGCAGGTCCGGCCGAGCGTGGCGCCGGTGCGCATCCACTCGAAGACCGGCTCGTCGTCGGCGTAGACGCCGAACTTCCCGGTGCCGCGCGCCTGGCCCTCGGCGCGGGTCCACGGGTACTTCGTCGCGGCGTCCAGCGCGGCCCGGGTCAGGTTCAGCCCGCCGGGCTCGCCGTCCGGGCCCAGCGCCTTGGCCTCCAGCCGGACCAGGATGCGGAAGGACTGCGCGTTGCCCTCGAAGCCGCCGCATTCGGCCGCGGCCAGGGCCAGCGCCTCCTCGCCGGTATGGCCGAACGGCGGGTGGCCCAGGTCGTGGGACAGACAGGCGGTCTCCATCAGATCCGGATCGGCGCCGAGCTCCTTGCCCAGCTCCCGGCCGATCTGCGCGCACTCCAGGCTGTGAGTGAGCCGGGTGCGGGGGCTGTCCATGTAGGCGCCGAAGGCCGAGTCGTTCGAGCCCGGCGCCACCACCTGGGTCTTGGCCGCCAGCCGGCGCAGCGCCGAGCTGTGCAGCACCCGGGCGCGGTCCCGCTCGAAGGCGGTGCGGCGGTTGTTGCTGGGGTGGTCCGGCAGGTGCCGCTGCCGGTCGGCGTCGGTGTAAGCGTCGGTCTTGGCATCGGTCACCGCCCCACGGTAACCCGCGCGGGCCAACGGAAACTGAAGACTCGGCGGTGGCGCGGTGACTCTGGCTCGGCGGCAGGACCGCGAAATGATATCGTTTTTACGCGGGAAACGATATCGCCAGCGCGAGGAGCCCACCATGGCCAGAACCGTCATCGACTTGGACGAGGCGACCGTTGCCGAGGTCATGGAGATATTCGGAACCACCGTCAAAGCGCAAGCCGTGCGGGCCGCCCTGGAGGACGTGGTGAAGCGCCGCCGCCGCCAGGTGGGTATCGACATGCTCAAGTCCGGGGAACTCCTCATCGAGGACCAGAAGGCCGGCACGGAAACGGACACCGCGTGAACCATCGCACGGCCCTGTTCCTCGTGGACAACTCCGCGTTCGCCCGGTGGCGTCAGCCTTCGGTCGCCGCCGTGCTGGATCCGCTGCACGAGCGCGGGCTGCTGGCTGTCACCGGGCCGATCGAGATGGAGGTCATGTACTCCGCCCGCAATGGAAAGGAGGCGATGGAACTTCGTTCCTTCCTGTCAGGCTTCGATTATCTGCCGTGCGATGACGAAGCGTGGACGCGTGCGCTGAACCTGCGCCGGCAGGCCGTGGCACGCGGCAACCACCGCGCCCTGTCCACCACCGATCTCCTCATCTGCGCTGTCGCCGAGCGCCATAGCGCTACCACGCTGCACTATGACCAGGACTTCGAGCAGATCGCCGCGTTGGCCGGTGACACGTTCACGCATCGGTGGGTGGCTCCGGCGGGGACAGTGGACTAAGAAGATCATGAACCGCTGCGGCCGCCTGGGAAGGGGCCCTGGCGGCCGCTGCTGCTCGCCGTTGCTTCTGCTGTCTTTAAAGCAGTTCCTCGAAGGGCTCGATGACCATGTTGCGGCAGGTCGCGTAGACGGCCAGCTTGTCGACGTCGGCGGCGACCGCGCGGGCCTCCGGCGAGTCGAGGCCGGCGCGCAGGTCGTCCATCGTGTCCCAGCGGAGCTCGGCGATGCGGAAGAAGGGCTCGCCGCGGACCGGGACGGGGTTGTCGGTGATGGCGTAGGAGCGCAGCCCCGGGATCTTGCGGGCCAGCGGGATGTGGACCTCGCGGTAGTGGCGCTCGAAGGCCTCGGGGTCGGAGGGCCGCTCCCAGAAGACGAGGAAGCGGGCTGGGGTGGTGGTCATGGCGGGTCCTCTCGGTCGGTGTCTCGCCTTTACATACCGGCGGCACCGACCGGACTCATCGCCCGAGGCCGAAGATCTCGAACAGGAACGGGTCGGCGAACACCACGTTGGCCGTGACCAGGTCGTCGACGACGGTGAAGACCTGCAGCGTGTGCGCCTTGTGGCCGCCGCCGGGGAGCGGGGAGTACGCGGCCAGGGCCGGCTGGCCGTTCGCCGAGGTGGGGACGGCGCGCCAGCCGGGGCCGTGCATGCGGAAGACGCGCTCCATGAAGCGGGCGTAGTCGTCGCGGCCTCGGTACCAGAGCGGGACCGGGGGCATCTCCATGACGACGTCGTCGGCGAGCAGCTTCACCAGGGCCGGGACGTCGGCGGCCTCGAAGGCGTGGATGTAGCGCTCGATGGTCGCGTTCCGACTCGGGTCGGGCGCCGCGCGGACTTCGGCGGCGTCGCCGAGCCCGTCGACCGTCGCGCGGGCCCTTTGCAGAGCGCTGTTCACGGCCGCGACGGTGGTTCCGAGCTGCTGCGCGACCTCGGCGGCGGAGAAGTCCAGGACGTCGCGTAACACCAGCACAGCCCGCTGCCGCGCCGGCAGCTCCTGCACTGCCGCGACCCAGGCCAGCCGCAGGTCGGCACGCAGGTCGGCGTCGAAGCGCGCGTCGGGGAAGGGCTCCAGCCACGGGACGTCGAGCGCCGGCCGCAGCGGTGCCTCAGTGTCCCGGCTCGGCGCGCCGAGGCCGGACGGGAGGGGGCGGCGCCCGCGCGATTCGAGCGCGGTGAGGCAGACGTTGGTGGCGATGCGGTAGAGCCAGGTGCGGACGGAGGCCTTGGCCGGGTCGTAGCGGTCGCGGGCCTTCCAGGCGCGCAGGAGCGTCTCCTGGACCTGGTCCTCGGCGTCGTGGACGGAGCCGAGCATGCGGTAGCAGTAGGCCGTCAGCTCGGCGCGGTGCGTTTCGAGATCGACGCGGTCGTCCACGAGGTCAGGCTACGCGGAGGGACTGACAGGTAGCGTGTCGGCGTGACCGACACCGACTGCTGGCTGCACCCCGAAGCGGAAGTGCGCGAGTCGGCGATCGAGGGGCGCGGGCTCTTCGCGCGCTCGGCGATCGCGCGCGGGACCGTCGTGTCCCGGCTCGGCGGACGCCTGGTGAGCGAGGCGGAGCTGCGGGAGATCTTCCGGACCGCGGACGCGTACGTCGACACGATCGCGGTGAGCGAGGACCGCCACCTGGTCCTCCCGCCCCGCCGGCCCAACGGCTATGGGAACCACAGCTGCGACCCGAACCTCTGGTGGCGCGACGCGTACACGCTCGTCGCGCGCCGCGACATCGCCGCCGACGAGGAGCTGACCAACGACTACGGGACGTCGTCGGGGATGCCGGACTTCCGGATGGACTGCCGGTGCGGCGCAGAGCTCTGCCGCGGCGTGATCACCGGCGATGACTGGCGCCGGCCCGATCTGCGGGAGCGGTATGGCGAGCACTGGGTGCCGGTGCTGCTTGCGCGGATCGCGGACGCTGAGACGCTGTCCGACCGCTGAGTAGTTGAACTGACAACAGGCCGGATGCCCTCGCAGACACCCGGCCTGTTCATGCGCGCCTCAGCGCACTCGCCTCATCGGGAATCGCTCACCGGGAATCGCTCGCCGCCGACTCGATCGCCGCCCGAGCCGCCTCCAGCCGGGCCACCGGCACCCGGAACGGCGAGCAGGACACGTAGTCCAGCCCGACCTCGTGGAAGAAGTGCACCGAGTCCGGGTCGCCGCCGTGCTCGCCGCACACGCCGAGCTTCAGCTCCGGGCGGGTCTTGCGGCCCTCCTCGGTCGCGATCTGGACCAGCCTGCCGACGCCCTCGCGGTCCAGGGTCTCGAACGGCGACACGCCGAAGATGCCGCGGTCCAGGTACGCCGAGAAGAACGCGCCCTCCACGTCGTCGCGGGAGAAGCCCCACGTGGTCTGCGTCAGGTCGTTCGTGCCGAAGGAGAAGAACTGCGCGGCCTCGGCGATCTGGCCGGCGGTCAGGGCCGCACGCGGGAGCTCGATCATGGTGCCGATCAGGCTGCGGACGTCGGCGCCGGTGCGCTCCTTGACCTCGTCCAGGACCTGCTGGGCCTCGTCGCGGATGATCTCCAGCTCCTGGACCGCGCCGACCAGCGGGACCATGATCTCCACGCGCGCCACGCCACCGGCCTTGGCGACCTGCGCGGCGGCCTCGGCGATGGCCCGGACCTGCATCATGAACAGGCCGTCGACGACCAGGCCCAGGCGCACACCGCGCAACCCCAGCATCGGGTTGGCCTCGTGCATCTTGTGCACGGCCTGGAGCAGGCGCAGGTCTCCCTCGTTCTGCTCGCCCTTGGCCTCGGCCACCGCCACCCGCACCGACAGCTCGGTGATGTCCGGCAGGAACTCGTGCAGCGGCGGGTCCAGCAGGCGCACCGTCACCGGCAGGCCGCCCATCGCGGTGAAGATGGCGATGAAGTCGTCGCGCTGCATCGGCAGCAACTCGCCCAGGGCTGCCTGACGCTCGTCGTCGTCGTCCCCGGCCAGGATCAGGCGCTCGATCAGCGCGCGCCGCTCGCCGAGGAACATGTGCTCGGTGCGGCACAGGCCGATGCCCTGCGCGCCGAAGCGGCGGGCGCGGGCGGCGTCCTCGGGGGTGTCGGCGTTGGCCCGGACGTACAGCCGGCGGCGCTCGTCGGACCAGGTCATGATCCGGTGCACGGCCTTGACCAGGTCGTCGGCCTTCGGGGAGTCGGCGCCGAGCCGGCCCTCGAAGTACTCCACCACCGGAGAGGCGACGACCGGGACCTCGCCGAGGTACACCGCGCCGGAGGTGCCGTCCACGGATACGACGTCGCCCTCCTCGACCACCACGCCGTTCGGCGCGGTCATCCGGCGGCGCTTGGTGTCCACGTCCAGCGACTCCGCGCCGCAGACGCAGGTCTTGCCCATACCGCGGGCGACGACGGCGGCGTGCGAGGTCTTGCCACCGCGCGAGGTGAGGATGCCCTGCGCTGCGATCATGCCGTTCAGGTCGTCGGGGTTGGTCTCGCGGCGGATCAGGATGACCTTCTCCCCCGAGCGCGACCACTTCACCGCGGTGTAGGAGTCGAACACGGCCTTGCCGGAGGCGGCGCCGGGCGAGGCGTTCATGCCCTTGGCGATCATCTCGGCCTTGGCGTTCTCGTCGAAGCGCGGGAACATCAGCTGCGCCAGCTGCGCGCCGGTGACCCGGTCCACGGCCTCGTCCGGGCCGATCAGGCCCTCGTCGACGAGCTGCACGGCGATCCGGAACGCGGCGGCGGCGGTGCGCTTGCCGACCCGGGTCTGGAGCATCCACAGCTTGCCGCGCTCGATGGTGAACTCGATGTCACACAGGTCGCGGTAGTGGTGCTCCAGCTTCGCCATGATGTCGGTGAGCTCGGCGTAGCTGGCGGCGTCGATGTTCTCCAGGTCCTGCAGCGGCACCGTGTTGCGGATGCCGGCCACGACGTCCTCGCCCTGCGCGTTCTGCAGGTAGTCGCCGTAGACGCCGGTCTGGCCGGAGGCGGGGTCGCGGGTGAAGGCGACGCCGGTCCCGGAGTCCATGCCCAGGTTGCCGAAGACCATCGAGCAGATGTTGACCGCGGTGCCCAGGTCGTTGGGGATGCGCTCCTGGCGGCGGTAGAGCTTGGCGCGCTCGCCGTTCCAGGACTCGAACACGGCGCGGATCGCCAGGTCCATCTGCTCGCGCGGATCCTGCGGGAAGGTCCGGCCGGCCTCCTTCTCGACGATCGTCTTGAAGGACTCGACCAGGCCGCGCAGGTCCTCGGCGGTGAGGTCGAGGTCGTTGTGCGTGCCCTTGGCCTTCTTGACGTCCTCCAGGGCCTCGTCGAAGTGCTCGCCGTCGACGCCCAGCACAGTCTTGCCGAACATCTGGATGAGCCGCCGGTAGGAGTCCCAGGCGAAGCGGTCCGCCTTGCCGTCGGAATCGGCGCCGTCGGCCTGGGCGGCGAGCCCGAGGACCGACTCGTCGTTCAGCCCGATGTTCAGGACCGTGTCCATCATCCCCGGCATGGAGAACTTGGCACCGGAGCGGACCGACACCAGCAGCGGCCCGTCAGCCTGCCCCAGCTTCTTGTCCATCTTCGCCTCAAGGGCGTCGAGGTACTGGGACACCTGCTCCCGCAGCTCCGGCGGCTCCTGGCCGTGCTCCAGGTAGACGCGGCAGGCGTCGGCGGTGATCGTGAAGCCGGGAGGGACCGGCAGCCCGAGGTTGGTCATCTCGGCGAGGTTCGCACCCTTGCCGCCGAGGAGGTCTTTGAGGTCCTTGTTGCCTTCGGTGAAGTCGTACACGAACTTCGGCACGCAGATACTCCCTGACTGATCTGTGTGGCACACACCGCGGCGACGACGGGACGGACTGAGGGGGTGTCCCGCCGCATGCCCTGACGCTGCGGAGCGTAGCGCGTCGGCCGGGCGTGTTCGCCAGGGCTATACCCGGATTCAAGCGTTTCGTTCCTGTGAGTCGCCTCACCCGGACCACGCACGTCACCCGTGCGGACGCCACAGGGAACCGCCGGGAATGAAAGTGCCGCAGGGTGTGCTGTGGGGGGCGGTAGGTTAGTTGAAGCCTCAACCATGATCGCTCGGCGCGGACCCGCCCGAGCCCACCAGGAGGAAGAGTTATGAGCACGGATTACGCGTCCCTGACCGGCGATTACACCTTCGACGTCGCGCACAGCACGGTCGGCTTCATCGCCCGGCACGCGATGGTCACCAAGGTGCGCGGAGGCTTCAACGAGTTCGAGGGCGAGATCCACATCGACGGCGCCAACCCCGAGAAGAGCAGCGCCGAGGCCACGGTGAAGGTCGCCAGCGTCGACACCCGCAACGAGCAGCGCAACGGCCACCTCCTGTCCGGCGACTTCTTCGAGCAGGACAAGTACCCGGAGATGACGTTCAAGTCCACCGGCGTCACCGTCAAGGGCGAGGACAACTTCGTCCTGCACGGCGACCTGACGGTCAAGGACGTCACCAAGCCGATCGAGTTCGACGTGGAGTTCCTCGGCACCACCGTGGACCCCTACGGCAACTCGCGCGTCGGCTTCGAGGCCAAGACCACCGTGAGCCGCAAGGACTTCGGCATGACCTGGAACGCCGCCCTGGAGACCGGCGGTGTCCTGGTCAGCGACAAGATCCAGCTGGAGCTGGAGATCTCGGCGATCAAGAAGAGCTGAACCACCCGATCGCCGAGGAGCGCCGGGACCGCCTGGAGGGTCCCGGCGCTTCTTTGTGTTCTTTTGCGTTCTTCTGACTTCTCGACGACGGGCCGGGCCGGCGGGCCGTGTCAGCCGCCCGAGTCCTCCATCTCGGCGCCGGCCGGCACCGTGTCGTCGTCCCGGTCGTCGAGCCAGCCGTACGGCAGCGTGACCTTGCCCGGAGAGTTGGTCCGCCCGCGCGGCTTGCCGAGCGTGTCCGTCGGGAACGGCGTCGCCGGGTCCAGCTGCGCGAAGAAGCCGTCGAGCTCGGCCAGCGAGGACGACATCGCCAGCCCCCGTCGCACGTCGCCTCCAACCGGGAAGCCCTTGAGGTACCAGGCGACGTGTTTGCGGAAGTCCACGACACCCTCGCGCTCGCTTCCCAGCCAGGAGGCGAGCAGTTCGGCGTGCCGGCGCATGGTGGCCATGACCTCGCCGAGGTCGGAGAGCTTCCGCTCGCTGTGCCCCTCGAACGCCGCCGCGAGATCCGCGAACAGCCACGGCCGCCCCAAACACCCCCGCCCGACCACCACGCCGTCAGCACCGGTCTGGCTCATCATGCGCAGCGCGTCGTCGGCCTCCCAGATGTCGCCGTTGCCCAGGACCGGGACCTCCAGCTCGTCCTTCAGCGCCTTGATCGCGGTCCAGTCGGCCTCGCCGCTGTAGCGCTGGGCGGCGGTGCGGCCGTGCAGTGCGACCCAGGCCGCGCCGGCGTCCTGGGCGATGCGGCCGGCCTCCAGGAAGGTGTGGTGCTCGTCGTCGATGCCGATGCGCATCTTGACCGTGACCGGGATGCCGGCCGGGGCGGCGGCCTGGACCGCGGCCTCGACGATCTGGCCGAACAGCCGGCGCTTGTACGGCAGGGCCGCGCCGCCGCCCTTGCGGGTGACGCGCGGAACCGGACATCCGAAGTTCATATCCACGTGGTCGGCCAGGTCCTCGGCGGCGATCATCTCCACCGCCTTGCGGACTGTGACCGGATCCACTCCGTACAGCTGGAGGCTGCGCGGCTTCTCGTCGCCGGCGAAGGTCACCATCCGCAGGGTCTTCTCGTTCCGCTCCACCAGGGCGCGGGTCATGACCATCTCACAGACGTAGATCCCGGCCCCGTGCTCGCGGCAGAGCTGGCGGAACGCCACGTTGGTGATGCCGGCCATCGGCGCGAGGACCACGGGCGGCGCGATGCTGCCTAGAGAACCAAGGGTCAGGGAGCCCAGAGTGAGGTTCTGTTTGTCTGGGGAAGTCACCGTTCCAGGATCGCATAGCACGGCGGAGCACCCGTTCGGATATTCCAGTCGGCCTTCGGACAACCGGCCCGTTAGTCTGAACGTCATAAGGAAAGAGTTAAGAAACCGGCGGGGGGACCGCTGGAACAGCAGAACAGCGGGTGGGCGAGAGTGAGTAGAGAAGTGGTGAGAGCGAACCGCACCGACGGCAGCGGTGCGGACGCGATCGGCCCGCGGGGGCGGGGGCCGGAACGCGGGCGCGACAAACTGGCGACCGGGCTGCTGGCCGGCGCACTGGGGGTCTTCATGGCCGTCGGGATCTCGGCGTGCAACACGAACCCGCACGCCGCGGACGTGCCGCCGCCGTCGACCGAGAACCAGCCGGCGGCCAACGGCCAGACGCCGAACACCGAGTCGAGTTCGCATCACAAGGCGCCGCCCAAGCCGGGCATACAGCTGCCCAACACGATCCAGGTGTTCTACGCGACCACCCCGGCGTTCCAGGACCTGACGCACCACATCGTGCTGTGGAACGCGACCCAGGCGTACAAGGCCAGCTACGCGGCGGCCTACCAGCCGGCCGAGGCCGGCACCCCGGACCTGAAGCGCTACTGGGCCGGCACCGGCTACCAGCAGGCGCACGCCTGGGCGCAGAACTGGATCGACCACAAGCAGCAGCCGGTGGGCTTCGCGGTGCTGTCGAAGGTGGTGGTGGAGAACCTCACCCCCGAGCAGGCCACCGTCGGCTTCTGCCAGGACCTGTCCGGCGTGGTGCGCGGCAACGTGCTGACCCACACCCCGGGCAAGGAACTGCAGCCGAAGAACTCGCTGGGCGACCGCGTGGAGTACAGCATGGTGCCGACCGGGGTGAAGGGGCAGTGGCAGGTGAACGGCGAGTCGATCTCGCACGCCTCGAACCTGTGCCCGGCGCCTTCGGAGAAGCACCACCACTGAGCTCATCCGGCGCCGGACGCGCTGAAGGGGCGGGCCCCGCCGGGCCCGCCCCTTCAGCGTTCGAACAGAAGTCGAACCTCAGGCCCCGATGAGCCGGGCCGCGAGGTAGCCCTCGACCTGGTCCAGGGCGACCCGCTGCTGCTCCATCGAGTCCCGCTCGCGGACGGTCACGGCCTGGTCTTCGAGGGTGTCGAAGTCCACCGTGATGCAGAACGGGGTGCCGATCTCGTCCTGGCGGCGGTAGCGGCGGCCGATGGCGCCGGCGTCGTCGAACTCGACGTTCCAGTTCTTCCGCAGCAGCTGCGCCAGGTCGCGGGCCTTGGGCGAGAGGTCCGCGTTGCGGGACAGCGGCAGGACCGCGGCCTTGACCGGGGACAGGCGCTTGTCCAGGCGCAGGACCTTGCGGACCTCCATCTGGCCCTTGGCGTTCGGGGCCTCGTCCTCGGCGTAGGCGTCGAGCAGGAAGGCGAGCATGCCGCGGTTCACACCGGCCGCCGGCTCGACCACGAACGGCGTCCAGCGCTCGCCGGTCTCCTGCTCCAGCTGGGTGAAGTCCTCGCCGGAGTGCTTGGCGTGCGTGGACAGGTCGAAGTCGGTGCGGTTGGCGACGCCTTCGAGCTCGGAGAACTCCTGGCCGCCGAAGTTGAAGCGGTACTCGATGTCGACGGTGCGCTTGGAGTAGTGCGACAGCTTCTCGGCCGGGTGCTCGAAGAACCGCAGGTTCTCAGGACGCAGACCCAGGTCGGTCCACCAGTTGTAGCGCTCGTTGAGCCAGTACTCGAACCACTGCTCGTCCTCGCCGGGCTTGACGAAGAACTCCATCTCCATCTGCTCGAACTCGCGGGTCCGGAAGATGAAGTTGCCCGGCGTGATCTCGTTGCGGAACGACTTGCCGATCTGGCCGATGCCGAACGGCGGCTTCTTGCGGGAGGCGTCGCGGACCGTCTTGTAGGACACGAAGATGCCCTGCGCGGTCTCCGGGCGCAGGTAGGCCAGGCCCGCGTCGTCCATGGTGACGCCCAGGTGGGTCTGGAGCATCAGGTTGAACACCTTGGGCTCGGTGAACGTGCCCTTGTTGCCGCAGTTCGGGCAGTTGATGTCGGCCAGCCCGCGCTCGGGGGCCCGGTTGTGCTTGGCCTCGTAGGCCTCGATGAGGTGGTCCTCGCGGAAGCGCTTGTGACAGGACTGGCACTCGGTCAGCGGGTCGGTGAACTCCTTGACGTGGCCGGAGGCCTCCCACACCTCGCGGGCCAGGATGACCGAGGAGTCCAGGCCGACGACGTCCTCACGGCCGGTGACCATGGCCTTCCACCACTGGCGCTTGATGTTCTCCTTCAGCTCCACGCCGAGCGGCCCGTAGTCGTAGGCGGCACGCGTACCGCCGTAGATCTCGCTGGAGGGGAAGACGAAGCCTCGGCTCTTCGCGAGCCGGACGATGGTCTCGATCTTGTCGGCGGCCACAGTCGCTCTCTTTCTTGTTGCCACCGCATCCACGGTGGCGAAGCCCGGCCGGATGCCGGGTTTCGGATGATGGCCCAGCTTAGCGGGTCCGCGGCGGGGTTTATGAATGGTTTCCGGCGCAGGTCGCGACGGTGGTATCGGAGGGTGCGGCGGGCGTCGGCGGGTGGTTTGGCGGGTGGTTCGGCGCGCGGTTCGCGGCCGGTGGTTCGGCCCGCGGTTCGACCCGTGTGCTGATCGTGAGAATTGACAATCATTTTCATTTTCAGCGACCATGATCCCATGCCGTTCCGCAACACCGAGCCCGGCCGCCTCCGGCGCCCGGCTGTCGCCGCGGCGGCGCTCGTGACGGCGCTGGTCACGGCGGTCGTGCTCAGCGGCTGCGTGAAGCAGGCAGACCGGTCCGCCGGCGGCAGCGGCCGGCTGGACGTCGTGGCCGGCTTCTACCCCTTCGCCTACCTCGCCGAGCAGATCGGCGGCGAGCACGTGAGCGTGCGCAACCTCACCAGGCCCGGGGCCGAGCCGCACGACCTGGAGCTGACGCCGTCGCAGGTCGGCGCGGTGAGCAAGGCGGACCTGGCGATCTACGAGAAGGGCCTGCAGCCGGCCGTGGACTCGGCGGTCGCGCAGA
The DNA here is from genome assembly GCF_041262085.1 of Catenulispora sp. GAS73. NCBI lineage: Bacteria > Bacillati > Actinomycetota > Actinomycetes > Catenulisporales > Catenulisporaceae > Catenulispora > Catenulispora sp. GAS73. The sequence continues at coordinate 105,722 of NZ_JBGCCM010000016.1, read as the reverse complement.
ACAAGCCCAAGGCCGCCCTGGATACCGCGACCGTGGTTCACCTGGAGAACCACGGCGACCTCGGCGAGGGCGACGCACACAGCGCCGACCCGCACGTCTGGCTGGACCCGGTCGACTTCGCGAAGATCGCCGACGCGGTCTCGGCGGAGCTCCAGCGGATCGACGCGGCCCACGCCGCCGACTACCAGGCGAACCAGGCCGCGCTGGACGGTCGGCTGACCACCCTGGACGCCGACTACCGCGCGGGGCTGGCGCGGTGCGTGCGCAAGGACATCGTCACCAGCCACGCCGCCTTCGGCTACCTCGCCGAGCGCTACGGCCTGGTCCAGGTGCCGATCGCGGGGCTGTCGCCGGACGACGAGCCGAGCGCGGCCCACCTCGCGAAGATCCAGCACCTGATCAAGACTGAGGGCGTGACCACGGTCTTCTTCGAGACCCTGGCCAGCCCCAAGACCGCGCGGACGCTGGCGGCGGACACCGGGACGAAGGCCGCGGTGCTCGACCCGATCGAGGGCGTCAAGGACCCCTCGACGCAGGACTACTTCTCGATCATGCGCGACAACCTCGCGGCGCTGCGCACGGCGCTGGGGTGCTCGTGATGGCGCGGCGGCGGGCCCGCAGTGGCGCTGCGGCTGTGGCGACGACGGTCGCGGTCACCGCACCGGACGAGACTCCGGCGCCGGTGGTGGCCGCGCTCACCGTGACCGTCTCCCTCGGCGGCCGCCGGATCCTGCACGGCGTGGACCTGGAAGTCCCCGGCGGCCAGACGGTCGCCCTGCTGGGAGCAAACGGCTCGGGCAAGTCCACGCTGGTCAAGACCATCGTCGGGCTGTATCCGGTGGACGGCGGACGCGTCGACCTGTTCGGCACGCCGCTGCCGGAGTTCAAGGCGTGGCAGCGGGTCGGCTACGTGCCGCAGCGCACCACGGCCGCGGCCGGCGTCCCGGCGACGGTCGGCGAGGTGGTGGCGTCCGGCCTGCTCAGCCCGCGCGGCTGGGTGAACCGCCGCACCCGTGGCGACCGCACCGCCGTCCGCGAGGCCCTGGCCACGGTCGGGATGCTGGAGCGGATCGGCGACCCGGTGGCCTCGCTGTCGGGGGGCCAGCAGCAGCGGGTGCTGATCGCCCGCGCCCTCGCGCGCCGCCCGGACCTGTTGATCATGGACGAGCCGATGGCCGGCGTGGACCTGGTGAGCCAGCAGGCCTTCGCCGACACCCTGGCCGACCTGTCGGCGCACGGCACCACGATCCTCCTGGTCCTGCACGAGCTGGGACCCCTCGCCCCCCTCATCGACCGCACGGTGGTCCTGCGCGCCGGCGCGGTCCGCTACGACGGCGCGCCGATCGAGCACGGCGAGCCCGACCCGGCCCACGGCGAGCCCGGCCACGAGCACGTTCACCCGCACGCCGCACCGGACGAGGTGCCGGGGACGCCGGAGTGCCCGCCGGGGCACGCTCCGGTGGAGTCGCTGACGCGGAGGGAGGGGGCCGGGTGAGTACGCGCACTGTTGTAGGGCATGCCGCTGCCGCCGCGCTCACGCCAGCGCCGCAGCTCAGGACCTTGACGCCTCCTGCGACGCCAGCCTCAGCCCCAACCTCGACCACGCCACGATTCCCGCAAGCCGCCACGCGCCGCACCGCAACCGCCGCCACACTCACGCCGGGCCCGCAGTTCCCACCCGCAGCGCCGCCGCCAACCGCGCCGCGAATCGCAGCGCCGACCACGCCGTCCATCGCCCACTGCCCCGTATCAATGTCCTCAATGTTCTCAATGTCCTCAATGTCCGCGCAGCCGATCTGCCCGAGGCCGAGCACCGCGATATGCGCCAGTACTCCGCCGCGCCGGTCGCCGGAGCCGAGGAGGCCACGCCGACGCACGCCGGGCGTCACGCCGACCCCGACCCCAGCCGCGCCGATCATCGCACCGCGCCCCGCCCCCTCCATCCCGAAGGCAGGCCCCGCATGCTGAGCGACACCATCTTCAGCCTGCCCTTCATGCAGCGCGCCTTCCTCGCCGCCTTCGCCATCGGCCTGGCCGCGCCGGCCATCGGCACCTACCTGGTCCAGCGGCGCCTCGCACTCATGGGGGACGGGCTCGGGCACGTCGCGCTCACCGGTGTCGGGTTGGGCCTGGTGACCAACACCTCGCCGGTGTGGGGTGCGGTGCTGGTGGCGGTGGCCGGGGCGGCGGCCGTGGAGCTCATCCGGGAGCGGGCCAAGGCCAGCGGGGATGTGGCGCTGGCGATGCTCTTCTACGGCGGGCTGGCCGGCGGGTCGATGCTGATCTCGGTGTCCGGCGGGAACGCGAACCTGAACTCGTACTTGTTCGGGTCGATCCTGTCCACGTCGGTCGGGGATCTGTGGGCGATCGCGGCGCTGGCCGTCGGGGTGCTGCTGGTAACACTCGGGCTGCGCCGTGCGTTGTTCGCTGTGTGCCAGGACGAGGAGTTCGCGCGGGTGGCGGGCTTGCCGGTGCGGGCGCTGAACCTGCTGTTGGCCGTGACCACCGCGGTGACGGTGACCGTGGGCATGCGCGTGGTCGGGGTGCTGATGGTCAGTGCGCTGATGGTGGTCCCGGTGGCGGCCGCGCAGCAGCTGACGCGGGCTTTCGCCGCCACGATGGGGGCGGCCATGGTGGTCGGGGTCGGGGCCGCGTTCTCCGGCGTCACCATGTCGTACTACGCGGACACGCCGCCCGGCGCGTCGATCGTGCTCATCGCGATAGTGGTGTTCCTGGTCGCCAGCGTGTGCGCCGGCCTGGTGCGGCGCGGGCGTGGACGCGGCGGGTCCTGGGCCCGGCCGCGGGCGCCGGGCGCCGACCCCGCGGCCGAACAAGAGGTCGCTACGGTCCCGAGCCTGCCACAATGACATCGGGCCGGACATCCGGCGCCTCGCGAACCGCACCAGCCGCACCAGCCGCGCCAGCCGCACCACCGCCGAGACCGCGTCGATCCGCACGCCAACCGCTAGGAGAAGGACAGTGAGTACCGCAGACACCTCCGGCGACCACCACGGCGACAGCGGCCGGGGCCTGCCCGCCCAGGGCCGCTCCACGCGCCAGCGGTCGGCGGTCGCGGCGCTGCTGGACGAGGTCGACGACTTCCGCAGCGCGCAGGACCTGCACGACCTGCTCAAGCAGCGCGGCGAGTCGGTCGGCCTGACCACGGTCTACCGCGCCCTGCAGTCCCTGGCCGACGCCGGCGAGGTGGACGTGCTGCGCACCGGCGACCGCGAGGTGATCTACCGGCGCTGCTCGACCCCGCGGCACCACCACCACCTGGTGTGCCGGGAGTGCGGCAAGACCGTCGAGGTCGAGGGCCCGGCCGTGGTGGAGAGCTGGGCCGCGCGGGTGGCCGCCGAGCACGGGTACTCCGACGTGTCGCACACGCTGGAGATCTTCGGGACCTGCGGAGACCACTGAGCACGCCGCAGGAGCACGTCCCGTCCTCGGGCGGGCACCGCACGGTATTTTGAGAACGCACGAGGGCGCGCCGCGGTCGTCGCATGATCGCGGAGCGTCCTCGTGGCTGTTCTGCTACGCGACCGCGTCGGGGTCCCCGTACTCGGCCTCGTTGTACTCGTACTCCTGCTCCGACTCTGCGGCGAACTGCTCCTCGTTGGTGATCGCACCGCCGTAGCGCCGGTCGCGTCCGACGAAGGACTCACACGCGCGCCACAGGTTGGTGCGGTCGAAGTCCGGCCAGAGGGTGTTGTCGAAGACGAACTCCGCATAGGCCGACTCCCACATAAGGAAGTTCGAAGTGCGGTGCTCTCCAGAGGAGCGGATGAACAAGTCCACGTCCGGCATGTCCGGCTCGTAGAGGTAGCGCGTGACCGTCTTCTCGTTGATCTTCGCCGGGTCGAGCCGGCCGGACTTGATGTCCCGGCCCATGGCGGCCATGGCGTCGGCGATCTCCCAGCGGCCGCCGTAGTTGACGCACATGGTGAGGGTCAGGAGCTTGTTGTCCTTAGTGCGCTCCTCAGCCCACTCCAGCTCGTCGATGACGGACTTCCACAGCCGGGGGCGGCGGCCGGCCCAGCGGATGCGGACGCCGAGTTCGTCCATCTCTCCGATGCGGCGGCGGATGGTGTCGCGGTTGAAGCCCATGAGGAAGCGCACTTCCTCTGGAGAGCGCTTCCAGTTCTCTGTAGAGAACGCATAGGCGGAGATGTGCGTGATGCCGCCGAGCTGCACCGCGCCCTCGACCACGTCGAACAGCGACGCCTCGCCGACCTTGTGGCCCTCTATGCGCGACAGGCCGCGCTCCTTGGCCCAGCGGCCGTTGCCGTCCATCACCAGGGCCACGTGCCGGGGCACCAGGTCCAGCGGGAGGTCCGGCGGCAGCTTGCCGTCCTTGTGCGGGAAGGGGTCCCGGTTGACGCCCGGCTGCCGCTTGGCGAGGCGCTCTTCCAGGATCCGTCGGGTCAGTCTCACCGCTCCACCTATCTCGTCTTACGTCTTACGTCGCGTGCTCATGCTCACCGCTCGACAAGCCGCAGGGACCGCAGGCCGCGCTCCAGGTGCCACTGCAGGTAGGCGGCGACCAGGCCGCTGCCCTCCCGCCGGTGCTTGTCGGCACTGGCGTCGGCGGCTCCCCAGTCCCCCGCGAGCAACGCCCCCAGCAGGGCGAGTGTCTCACGGGCCGGCGCCACCGACCCCGACGGCTTGCAGTCCGAGCACACCGCCCCGCCGGCCGGCAGGTTGAAGAACCGGTGCCCCCCCGGGTCGCCGCAGCGGGCGCAGTCCTCGAAGGACGGCGCGTAGCCGGCGACGGCCAGGGAGCGCAGCAGGAACGCGTCCAGGACCAGCCCGGCGGCGTGCTCGCCCGAGGCCAGCGTACGCAACCCGCCGAGGAGCAGGAGGTACTGCTGCACGGCGGGCACATCATCTTCACTCAACCGCTCGGCGGCCTCCAGCATCGCCTGCCCCGCGGTGTAGGCGGGGTAGTCGGAGACCAGCGTGCCGCCGTACGCCGCCAACGTCTCGGCCTGCGTGACCAGGTGCAGGTCGCGGCCCTGCTTCTCGAAGATCTGGACGTCGACGAACGTGAAGGGCTCCAACCGCGACCCGAACTTCGACGAGGTCCGCCGCACCCCTTTGGCCACGGCACGGACCCGCCCGCGATCCCGGGTGAGGAAGGTGATGATGCGGTCGGCCTCCCCGAGGTTTCGGGTGCGCAGGACCACGCCTTCATCACGGTGCAGGGGCATTGTCCAAGTGTAGGCGCGGCCGAGCACACTAAGGGCCCGCGTGAGGCGAACTGCAACCTCTCGCGGGCCCCGGCACTACGGACACCCCGCCCCGGCCACCGAAGTGGCGAGATCACCACCGCTACCGCGGCGGCTGGTACTGCCAACCGGCCGGACCCTCATCGGCCCGGGTGACGTGCGTCGGCTCGTCGGCCGGATCGGCGGCCTCAGCCGGCTGCGGCAGCGAGACCTGCGACAGCGGAATGGCCATGGTCTCCATCCCGGACGAGGTGTCGACCAGCGTGGCCGGCGGGGCCGGAATGGTCTCGCGCGCGGACCCGGGGTCGAGCAGCGTGGGCGGCGGCGCCGGAATGGTCTGCTGCTGCGGCGGGACCGGGATGAGCACGGTCTCGATGCCGGACGGCGGAGGCGCGGCGCCCTGCGCGGCGGCGCCCCAGGCCGGGGCCTGCGGCGGGACGGCGGGCTGGGGGGCTGGGATCAGCATGGTTTCCATGCCCGAGCCAGCAGCCGGAGCCTGCGGAGGCACGGCAGGCTGAGCGCCGGTACCCCAAGCGGGAGCCTGCGGAGGCACTGCGGGCTGAGCGCCGGTCGCCGGAGCAGGCTGCGGAGCCTGAACCAACATGGTCTCCATGCCCGAACCGGCAGCCGGAACGTGAGGAGGCACAGCATCTTGCGCGCCGGTACCCCAAGCGGGAGCTTGCGGGGGCACTGCGGGCTGAGCACCGGTGGCCGGAGCGGGCTGCGGAGCCTGAATCATCATGGTCTCCATGCCCGAACCGGCAGCCGGAACCCGCGGCGGAACCGCATCCTGCGCGCCAGTCGCCGGTGCCGGCTTCGGAGCCGGAATCAACATCGTCTCCATGCCCGCACTACCCGCAGCCGGAGCCTGCGCCCCAGTACCAGTACCAGCGCCAGCGCCCCAAGCCGGAGCCTGCGCCGCCGCCTCGCCCGTGCCCCAAGCCTGACCCTGCGCTTGGCCGCCAGCAATCTGTGCGCCGGTCGCACCCGTCACCGCCGCCGGCGCCACCGCGCCGACGATCCCCGCCACGTGCGCCTGGCTCATCCCGAGTCCGGCGCCGACGGTGTCGATCACCGCGCGCTCGGCGGGCTGCACCGGGCCGTCGGCGGCGGCCACCCGGGTGGCGCCGGTGACCAGGGCCTCGCGGCCCGCGTCGGGGAGTTGGCCGGCCAGGCCGGCGAGCAGCTGCGACAGGTCGGCGGGGACCACCTGCATGTCCTGCGCCAGGACCGCCTCGGTGTAGCCGATCGCGCCGGCGTTGGAGATCTCCTGCACCGCCGTCGCGCGGGCCGCCGGGTGGTCCCAGCCGCCGCGGCGTAGGACGTTGACCATCACCGCGCGGACCGTGTTCTGCAGCAGGTCCGTGAACTGCGCCGCGGTGGGGCGGGAAAGCACTGAGTCGCGGAAGTCGTTCTTGCAGTACGTGCAGCGGATGAACTCGCCGACGGTCTTCAGCGGGATCAGGGGGATGAAGAACAGTGTGAAGAAACGCTGGGCTTTGCGACGTTCGTAGTTGCGGTCCGCGCCACAGGTCGGGCAGGAGAACACTCCGCTGCCGATGACCCGGAAGACGGTTTTCCAGCCCCAGATGATCATTGGTACTAGTCCCCTCCGTTCCGCGCGTTACGGAACAGAGGGAATCCTTCCACAACCACCCCGGTCGTTGGATAGGCCGGGTCAGGGGAAACGTCAGCGGAAAGCGCGGTTCACCGCGGAGATGATCGCCTTCAGCGACGCCGTCACGATGTTGGCGTCGATGCCCACGCCCCACAGCACCCGGCTGCCGATCGCGCACTCCACGTACGACGCCGCCTTCGCGTCCTCGCCGGAGGTCAGCGCGTGCTCCACGTAGTCCAGCACCCGCACGTCGATCCCGACGCCGGACAGCAGGTTCGTGAACGCGTCGATCGGCCCGTTGCCGACGCCCTCCAGCTGCGTGGTGTCCCCGTCCACCGCCAGGTCCACGGTGAGCTGGTCCTTCTCCTCGATCGCCGAGGAGGCGTGGTGTCCCAGCAGCCGGATCCGGCCCCACGGAGCGGCGGGGTTCGGCAGGTACTCGTCCACGAAGACGTTCCAGATCTCCTCCGGCGTGACCTCGCCGCCCTCGGCGTCCGTCTTGGCCTGGATCACCTGCGAGAACTCGATCTGCGCGCGCCGCGGCAGGTCCAGCTGGTGCTCGGTCTTCAGGATGTACGCCACGCCGCCCTTGCCGGACTGCGAGTTGACCCGGATCACGGCCTCGTAGGAGCGGCCCACGTCCTTGGGGTCGATCGGCAGGTACGGCACGGCCCAGACGATCTCGTCCACGGTCTTGCCGGCCGCCGCGGCGTCCCGCTCCAGGTGCTCGAAGCCCTTCTTGATCGCGTCCTGGTGCGAGCCGGAGAAGGCGGTGTACACCAGGTCGCCGCCGTAGGGGTGGCGCGGGTGCACCGGCAGCTGGTTGCAGTACTCGACGGTGCGGCGCACCTCGTCGATGTCGGAGAAGTCGATCTGCGGGTCCACGCCCTGGGAGAACAGGTTCAGGCCCAGCGTCACCAGGCACACGTTGCCGGTGCGCTCGCCGTTGCCGAACAGGCAGCCCTCGATGCGGTCGGCGCCGGCCTGGTAGCCCAGCTCGGCGGCGGCCACCGCGGTGCCGCGGTCGTTGTGCGGGTGCAGCGACAGCACGATGGAGTCGCGGCGCTCCAGGTTGCGGTGCATCCACTCGATGGAGTCGGCGTAGACGTTGGGCGTGGCCATCTCGACCGTGGCCGGCAGGTTGATGATCACCTTCCGGTCCGGGGTGGGCTGCCAGACCGCGGTGACCGCGTCGCACACCTCGACGGCGTACTCCAGCTCGGTTCCGGTGTAGGACTCCGGCGAGTACTCGAAGTAGATCTCGGTGCGGGTGCCGTCGGCGCGCGCGGGCATCTCCTCGTAGAACTTCTGGCACAGCTTGGCGCCGTTCACCGCGATCTGCGTGATGCCGGCGGTGTCCTGGCCGAAGACCACCCGGCGCTGGAGCGTCGAGGTGGAGTTGTACAGGTGCACGATGGCCTGCTTGGCGCCGCGCACGGACTCGAAGGTCCGCTCGATCAGCTCCTCGCGGGCCTGGGTCAGGACCTGGATCACCACGTCGTCGGGGATCCGGTTCTCCTCGATGATCTGCCGGACGAAGTCGAAGTCGGTCTGCGAGGCGGCCGGGAAGCCGACCTCGATCTCCTTGTAGCCCATGGCGACCAGCAGCTCGAACATCTTCAGCTTGCGGGCCGGGGACATCGGGTCGATCAGCGCCTGGTTGCCGTCGCGCAGGTCCACGGCGCACCAGCGCGGGGCCTTGTCGATCACCTTCGTCGGCCAGTCCCGCTCGGGCAGCTCGACCGGGGTGAACGGGACGTACTTGTGGATCGGCATGCCGGAGGGCTGTTGCGGCTGTACTCGCATCGTGCTCAAACTCCCTGGGTGGTCTCCAACGGATGGGGACGGCCGACGGCGGAAACACAAACTGCCGCGACGAGGGAGCCGGCCTGTGTCGGTGCTTACAGGCCCCCGTCGCGGCTGCTAAGAAGGAGCAGGCCGCACTGGCAGGAGTTGCACATAGCACCGCTACGTTATCCCGACCGTCTCACCGGTCGCACTCCCCGTCCGTGATCCGAGACACAAGGGCCCCTCAGCAGCGCTGCGGCCACAGCACTTCACTCGATCAGCGTAATCGCCGCCCGCAGTCCGCGCACAATCGTGACCAGAGTGACGAATCCGGCCATAGTTACGGCTATGACGAGGGCTACGACGAGGACTCCCTTCTGCGGCATCGTCCCGCCGCACCTGCTGTCCCGCCTGGCGGACTCCGACCTCCGCGTGGCGGACGCGGCGCGCCGCACGCTGACCGCCGACGCCCGGCACCGCCTCACCCGCGGCGCCGTCCCGTGGGTCGGCGAGCGGCACCTGGCGGCGCCGACGACCGTGGAGCGCACCGACGACCGCTCGATCTTCGACGACCACGACACCGAGAACCTGCCCGGCTCGGAGGTGCGCGCCGAGGGCGGAGCGGCGACCGGGGACCCGAGCGCCGACGAGGCCTACGACGGGCTCGGCGCGACGTTCGACTTCTATCTGAAGGTCTACAACCGGTGGTCCGTGGACGGCCAGGGGCTGCCGTTGAAGGGGACCGTCCACTATGGCGTGCAGTACGACAACGCTTTTTGGAACGGCTCCCAGATGGTGTTCGGCGACGGGGACGGCGCGGTGTTCGGCCGGTTCACCGGAGCGGTGGATGTCATCGGGCATGAGCTCACGCATGGCGTGACGCAGTACACGGCGAATCTCGTCTACCGCGGGCAGTCCGGTGCGCTGAACGAGTCGGTGTCGGACTGCTTCGGTTCGATGGTGAAGCAGTATCAGCTCGGTCAGGACGCCGCGGACGCGGACTGGCTGATCGGGGCGGGGTTGTTCCTGACCTCGGTGCAGGGGGTCGCGCTGCGGTCGATGAAGGATCCGGGGACGGCTTACGACGATCCGCATCTCGGGCGGGACCCGCAGCCCGCCGCGATGTCAGGGTACGTCGACACCACGGCCGACGACGGCGGCGTGCATATCAACTCCGGGATCCCCAACCGCGCTTTTTACCTGGCGGCTACTGGTATCGGCGGGAGCTCGTGGGAGGGTGCGGGGGCGGTTTGGTACGACGTGTTGACGTCGCCCACGTTGCCGGCTGCGGCGACGTTCGCCACGTTCGGTACTGCGACTGTGCACGCTGCTGAAACGCGGTTCGGGCGCAGGTCGGCGCAGGCGCATGCGGTGGCGGCGGCTTGGCGGGAGGTCGGGGTTTCGGTGCACAGCTGAGGGGGCGGAAATTCGATCGCCGCCGACGCGGGCCGTGCCTAGCATCGGCCGTGATGACTATCACGATCCGGGAAATCGACCTCGACGGCGCGGACGCGATGTCCACGCTGCTTCCGTTGTTCCGAGCCGCGTCGGCTGTCGACTCGCCGCGCGCGCCGGAGCCCTCCGAGTCGTACCTCAGGCTGCAGATCGGGCGACGTGCGGCTCGGCACGTCTCGTGCCTGGTCGTCTACGACGGCGAGCGTCCGGCCGGGTTCGCGCGGATGAATCACAGCAAGATCGCGAACCGGGACCTGGTCTACGGCGAGTTGTGGATCCCGGCCGAGGACCGCGCCGAGTCGGCCGGGCCGCTGCTGGAGGCGTGCCGGGACTACGCGCGGGGGCGGGGTGCCGCCCGGCTCGTGATCGACACCAGCGAATTCTCGGGCTACGACGCGGTCTGCGGTGCCGGCGGCGGCCGGTCGCTGGCCGGCGAGTGGCGTCGTGAGCTGGATCTGGCGGCGATCGACCGCGAGCAGTACACCGCCTGGGCCGCGCCGACCGAGAAGAACGCGCGCTACCGGGTCGAGATCTGGCGGACACCGACACCGGAGCACCTGCTGGGGCCGCTCGTGGAGGCGTTGGACGTCATGCGCGATGCGCCGACCGGGGAGCTCGTGATGGAGACGCCGCTGCCGGATGTGGATCGGCGGCGGCGCACTGAGGCTGACAACTCGGCGGCGGGGATGCAGATGTACGTGGCTGCGGCGTTCGCTAAGGGCGACGGGAGTGGGAGCGAGATCGCCGGCTTCCACGAGGTGTTTGTCTATCCGGACTATCGGATGGCCGAGGTCGGCAACACCGGTGTGCCGGCGAAGTTCCGTGGGCACGGTCTGGGGCTCCGCCTGAAGGCGGCGATGGCGTTGCATCTGCTGGAGCGTGAGCCGCACCTGGACGTGCTCTCGACCTCGAACGACGCGGACAATGCGCCGATGGTGCGGGTGAACGACGCTATGGGGTATCAGGCTGCTGAGGCCTGGCAGGCTTGGCAGTTCGAGGTCTGACAGCCCGGACACCGAAGCGCCCGGACTACTGGCTTCAATCACCTCGTGAGACTCGCCGGGGGGCGGCATGGTTGTACACGGCGCGCGGACTTCCTGGTCGCGCGCCGTGCGGGGGGGAGTCAGAACCCGAGCTTGGCCAGCTGCTTCGGGTCGCGTTGCCAGTCCTTGGCCACCTTCACGTGGAGGTCGAGGTACACCGGCGTCCCCAGCAGCGCCTCGATCTGGCGCCGCGCCTGCGAGCCGACCTCGCGCAGCCGCTCGCCGCCGTGGCCGATGACGATCGCCTTCTGGCTGGGGCGCTCCACGTAGAGCGTCGCGTGGATGTCCAGCAGCGGGCGGTCGGCCGGGCGGTCCTCGCGCAGCTTCATCTCCTCGACCGTCACGGCCAGGGAGTGCGGCAGCTCGTCGCGCACACCCTCCAGCGCGGCCTCGCGGACCAGTTCGCCGACCATGATCTCTTCCGGCTCGTCGGTCAGCTCGCCGCCCGGGTACAGCGGCGGGGACTCCGGGAGCTGCTTCACCAGCAGGTCCTCCAGCAGCTGGATCTGCTCGTCGCGGACGGCGGAGACCGGGATCACCTCGGCCCACTCCACGCCGACCTCGCGGCCCAGCTCGACCAGGGCCAGCAGCTGCTCGGCGATCTGCTCCTTGGAGGCCTTGTCGGTCTTGGTCAGGATGGCGATCTTCGGCGTGCGGCGGACGCCGGCCAGCTCGGTGGCGATGAACCGGTCGCCGGGGCCGATCTTCTCGTCGGCCGGGACGCAGAACCCGATGACGTCCACCTCGGCCCAGGTGGCGCGCACCTCGTCGTTCAGGCGCGCGCCGAGCAGGGTGCGCGGCTTGTGCAGCCCGGGGGTGTCGACCAGGACCAGCTGCGCGTCCTCGCGGTGCACGATGCCGCGCACGGTGTGCCGGGTGGTCTGCGGACGCCCGGAGGTGATCGCCACCTTCGCGCCGACCACCGCGTTGGTCAGCGTGGACTTGCCGGCGTTGGGGCGGCCGACGAAGCAGGCGAAGCCCGCGCGGAAGTCGTCGGGGAACTCGTGGCGCGGCGGGGAGTCGTCCCGGACGCCGCGGCCGTAGGCGGTCGGCGCGGGCTCGGAATCCCGGACCCGGTCGGTGGTGACGCGCTTCTCGGCGAGCTTCTGGCTGCGCTTGACGCGCTCGGCCTTCTTCTTGGCCGCCTCGGCGTTCGCCGCCTGGCGGGACCGGGATCGTCCACTCGCGCTGCTCGTCATGCAGACCATTCTCCCTTACTCGGGAGGGTCCGCCGCTCAGAGCTTCGGATCAGAGCTTCGGATCAGCCAGGAACAGCCGCGGCGGGGTGCCGGAACCCTTCAGGTCGGCGACCACGTCCAGGTCCTCCTGCCGGAACTTCTTCTCCTCGCTGACCAGCACCGCGGCCTCCAGCGCCGTCGCCCCGCCGACGACCGCCATCGCGACCGCGGCCTGCAGCGCGGAGAGCTTCAGCGCGGGCAGCTCGACGGTGGTCGCCACGTAGGTGCGGCCGGTCTCGTCACGGACCGCCGCACCCTCGGCCGCGCCGTTGCGGGCCCGCTGGGCCTTGGCGAGGATGTGGAGCTTGGCGTTCTCGGGATCCAGCTGAGTGTCGGTCATGGGATAACGCTATCGAAGCCGGGTGATTGCCGAGAAAAGCAGAAGGCCCCGGAGTTTGTGATTGAACACACCCTCCGGGGCCTTCTCGCTGAGCGGATGACGAGATTCGAACTCGCGACCCTCACCTTGGCAAGGTGATGCTCTACCAGCTGAGCCACATCCGCATTCGCCTGCCGGGTTTCCCCGGCGACGAAGAAAACTATAGCCCATGTGCGGGGTGGGTTTGCCACCCGGTTACCGGGACGTGTCAGGCGTCGTCCTGCGGAACCCGCTTCACCAACACGGTCCCGATGCGGCGCCGCCGACCCTCCGGGGACTCCGCGGTCAAGCGCAGCCCCTCCACCTCGATCTGCGCGCCGGGGATCGGGACGCGGCCCAGGCGCTTGGCCATCAGGCCGCCGACGGTCTCCACGTCGTCGTCCTCCAGGTCCACGCCGAACAGGTCGCCGAGCTCGTCCACGCCCAGGCGCGCGGTGACCCGCGCCGCGTCCGGGGACAGGCGCTCCACCGAGGGCCGCTCCACGTCGTACTCGTCGGCGATCTCCCCGACGATCTCCTCCAGGATGTCCTCGATGGTGACCAGGCCGGCGGTGCCGCCGTACTCGTCGATCACCACGGCCAGGTGGATGTGCCCGGCCTGCATGTCCCGCAGCAGCTCGTCGGCGGGCTTGCTGTCCGGGATGCAGACCGGCACCCGCATCGCGGACTCCACCAGCTCGGTGGTCTCCCCGCTCGGGTGCTCGTGGATCCGGCGCACCAGGTCCTTGAGATACACGATGCCGACCACGTCGTCGGCGTTCTCGCCGACCACCGGGATGCGGGAGAAGCCGCTGCGCAGCGCCAGCGACAGCGCCTGCCGCAGGGTCTTGTGGCGCTCGATGAAGACCATGTCGGTGCGCGGCACCATCACCTCGCGCACCAGCGTGTCGCCGAGCTCGAAGACCGAGTGCACCATGCGGCGCTCCTGGTCCTCGATGACGCTGTTCGCCTCGGCCAGGTCGACCAGCGCGCGCAGTTCGGCCTCGGAGGCGAACGGGCCCTCGCGGAAGCCGCGGCCCGGCGTGACGGCGTTGCCGATGACGATCAGCAGCTGCGCCAGCGGCCCCAGGACCGAGGTGAGCAGCGCCAGCGGGCCGGCGAAGCGCAGCGCCACCCGCACCGAGTGCTGGCGGCCGATGGTGCGCGGCATCACGCCGATGAAGATGTAGGAGACCGCGATCATCACGCCGATCGCGGCGAACCCGGCACCCCAGGCGTCGTCGATCCGGCGCATGAACAGCACGGTGACCAGCACCGTCGCCGCGATCTCGCAGGCCACGCGCAGTAAGAGGACGAGGTTCAGGACCCGGGCCGGATCGTCGACCAGTTGCTTGAGGCGTGCCGCACGCGGCACGCCCTCCTCGACCAGTTCCGCGGCCCGCACCCGCGACACGCGGGACAGCGCGGCGTCCGCGCAGGCGGAGAACCCCGCCACCGCGACCAGCACCACGACGGCGACGATCTCCCAGAAGAGCAGGACACTCATGCGGCGCCCCCGGCGACCGAACGAGTGCCCTGCCGATGTCTATGACCGCTCATCGAGCGTCTGACCTGGCCTTCCATCCTCGGAGCAGCTGTTTTTGGAGGCCGAACATCTCGGCCTCCTCCTCGGGCTCGGCATGGTCGTAGCCGAGCAGGTGCAAGATCCCGTGCGTGGTGAGCAGCCGCAGCTCCTCGGCGGTGGAGTGGCCGGCGTCCTTGGCCTGCTTCTCAGCCACCTCCGGACACAGCACCACGTCCCCGAGCAGGCCGGGCACCGGCTCGTTGTCGTCCTCGGCCCGGGCCGGCCGCAGCTCGTCCATCGGGAAGGAGAGCACGTCAGTCGGGCCCGGCTCGTCCATCCACTGGATGTGCAGCTGCTCCATCGCGGCGGTGTCGACCAGCAGGATGGACAGCTCGGCCATCGGATGGATGCCCATCTCACCCAGCACGTACCGGGCCACCCCGACCAGTTCCTCGGCATCCACACCCTGCTCGGTGCCGTAGTCGGTCTCGTTGGCGATGTCGATCGACATGGGGTCAGTGCCTCTTCCTGTTGGCGTCCCCACCACGGTCGCGGGCCTCATCCTGCTCGGCGTCATAGTGTTCGTACGCGTCGACGATGTCCCCCACCAGCCGGTGCCGCACGACGTCGGCACTGGTCAGCTCGGCGAAATGGATGTCCTCCACGCCGGTGAGGATATTACGCACGACCCGCAGCCCGGACTGCGTGCCCCCGGGGAGGTCCACCTGCGTGATGTCGCCGGTGACCACGATCTTGGAGCCGAAGCCGAGGCGGGTGAGGAACATCTTCATCTGCTCGGGGGAGGTGTTCTGGGCCTCGTCGAGGATGATGAATGCGTCATTGAGGGTGTTGTGGGTGAGCAGGTAGTCCTCGGTGACGTACAGCGAGTCCTCCGCCGCCACCTGGATGCAGACCGTCTCCTCGCGCCCCTCGCGCTCGATGCTGTCAATGAAGCGCATCGGGCGGCCGCCTCCCCCGGCGGCGTGGTAAGCGTCACGCTTTCGGGTGAGACGGAAGGGCTCGACGCCCTCCGGGAGGCGGATGTCGACGACGTGCGAGTCGCGGCGGTGCTCGACCGGACGGCCGTTCACCACGCCGCCGGTCATGTCCTCGGCCTGACGCCGCCGGGTGTACGCGACACCGCCGAGCGAGCGGACCAGCTCGATCACGTCGTCCCGGAGCAGGATCGAGGTGGTCGAGAACTGGATCCGGCAGGTGCGGTCCTTCTGCACCACCGGGCCGCCGTCCGAGTCGAGCAGACCTTGCAGCACGGCGAGACGGATCTCCGGTGTGTTGCGCAGGTACACGTCCGGAACGAACTTCGACACCGACGTGTTGCCGAGCATGTCCAGCTCCCGCATCGCCGCGGTGACTGGGTTCTCCAGGGTCATGACATCGCCCGGAGCCTTGACCCGGTTCAGGACATAGTCGACGCCGCCCTTGTGACGGACCACGACGCCCGGCAGCGCCGCTTCGAGAGCGATGGCGAGTTCGGAGTCGGCGGTGGCGTACGACGGAGTGGTCGAGCCGGTCACGCAACCGTCGCCGAGCAGCAGGCCCAAGGCGTAAGCGTCCATCGGGACCTCACGCTCCGGGTAGCAAACCGGCGCGGTGAGCAGCGGAAGCTCGAAGTTCCTGGCGTGCGCCTGACGGAGCTTGCCGATCATCTCCTGGGTCTCCAGGACCCGCCAGGGCTTGTCGTGACGCTTGTCGTACAGCGAGCGGACAGTCCACAGGTGCTCGCCGCAGCACAGCACCGATGCGCCGTCCTGCGCGGTGACGCGATAGACGTCCTTCTCACCCTGCGGATACACGCCGAGCACCGGCGTCGGCTCGCCGTTGGAACCGATGACCAAGTCACCAACCTGAAGCTCGCCGATCGGCCGCCAGCCATCGGGAGTCAGAACTCGAACAAATGTTGGATGGGCTCGACCACGCATATATGCCAGCGGAGCCACCTCAATAACCCCAGCCGCCATCAACCGAGGAATACTGTCCGGATCGATCATGTCGTGCAGCGCGTCGTACAACGGCCGCAGATACGGGTCGATCTTCTCGTACAGCGTTCCGGGCAGGAAGCCGAGCTTCTCGCCGGCCTCGACCGCGGGGCGGGTCAGGATGATGCGGTTGACCTGCTTGCTCTGCAGGGACTGCACGGCCTTGGCCATCGCCAGGTAGGTCTTGCCGGAACCCGCCGGGCCGATGCCGAACACGATGGTGTTGCGGTCGATGGCGTCGACGTAGTTCTTCTGGTTGAGGGTCTTGGGGCGGATGGTGCGGCCGCGGTTGCTCAGGATGTTCTGCGTCAGCACCTCGGCGGGGCGCTGCCCGTCGACGTCTGCCTCGCCGCTGCGGAGCATCTGGATCGAGCGCTCGACGCCGTCCTCGGTGAGCGGGGCGCCAGTGCGGAGCATCAGGAGCATCTCCTCGAAGAGGCGCTCCACGAGCCCCACCTCGCCGCGGCTGCCGGCGATGGTCACCTGGTTGCCGCGGGCATGGATGTCGACGCCGGGGAAGGCCTTCTCGATCACCCTCAGCAGGCCGTCGCCGGCCCCGAAGACGGAGACCAGGGGGTGCCCGGACGGTATCTCGATCTTGGCCTGGACGACGCCCGGGGCGACCTCTTCGGCACGGGTGGCGCGGGTCCCGGAGACGGGCTTGGAAGGCCCCGAGGACGCGTTCGCCCCGTTCGCCCCCGCGCGGCCGGTCCCGGCCGCCCTCCCGTTGCGGTCCGCGGCGGAGGACTGGCGGCCCTTGCCCGAACGCGGTGCGGTGTTGTCTGCCATAGGAACGGCCGTACGGCCTTTGATCACTCTCCTGTCTTCGTGATGCCTCCATGCTAGCCCGCACCCCCGCGACCAGGGCGGGAGATTTTGCTCGCCGCCCCTTTTCGTCATCTTGACGCTATGCTACTCTCGAATCGTTATCGTCAGATGGACGATAACGGCGGACGACTTTGAGAAGGCGATGGCGATGGGCAGCGGACGCTGGGACTACAACGCATACGAGGCGGCGGAGGCCTACCGCAGAGAGAACGGCCGCAGCGCCTTCGACTACAACGACCGGGTGCTCAGCAGCACCCCGCGCAACCAGTGGCGCGCGCACCCCGACCTTGAGCCGTACGGCGTGGCGGTCCGCGAGAGCCGGGACAGCGCCGAGCATCCGACCTCCCTGGCGATCTCGGTCCTGTTCGACGTCACCGGCTCCATGGGCGGGGTCCCCCGGGTGCTCCAGACCAAGCTCGCCGACCTGCACGGGCTGCTGCTGCGCAAGCGCTACGTCGACCACCCGCAGATCATGTTCGGCGCGATCGGCGACGCCTACTCCGACCGGGTGCCCCTGCAGGTCGGGCAGTTCGAGTCCGACAACCGCATGGACGAGCAGCTCGGCGAGATCGTCCTGGAGGGCGGCGGCGGGGGCCAGATGCGGGAGTCCTACGACCTCGCGATGTACTTCATGGCCCACCACACCTCGCTCGACTGCCACGAGAAGCGCGGCAAGCGCGGCTACCTGTTCATCATCGGCGACGAGATGCCCTACCCGAACGTCAACCCGCAGCACGTCTCGCGGATCCTCGGCCACGGCATCGGCAACGGCCACAGCACCGGCGGCGGCCGCCCCGGCGAGCGCCCCGGCCGCGGCGGCCTCCCGGCCACCCCGATCGAGGACGTGGTCCGCGACCTGACCCGCAAGTTCGACGTCTACTACATCCTCCCGGAGGGCTCCTCCTACGTCGGCAACGACGAGGTGCTCGGCGCCTGGCGAGCCCTGCTCGGCCAGAACGTCATCCAGCTCGACGACCTGGACGCGGTCTGCGAAACCATCGCGCTGACCATCGGCCTGGCCGAGGACCGGATCGACCTGGACGCCGGCCTGAACGACCTGCGCAACGTGGGGTCTCGCGCCGGCAAGTCCGTGGAGCGCGCGCTGGGAGACCTGGACGCGCACCGCGGCAACCACCGCCGCGACCGGCACCGCGCCTCGGCGGACCCGGCCGTCAGGTTCCTGCGGACCCAGGGCGCCAACTACACCTACGACTCCGGATACGACAACCGTCCCGAAAGCCGCTGGTAGCTGCTGGTAGGCGCCGGTAGACGCGAGCAAGAAAGCACTCCGCAATGGACTTGATCGGTATGAAGCACGCGATCGTGGTGGACCTCGGCTACGGCGACGCCGGCAAGGGCTCGACCGTCGACTGGCTCTGCTCCCCCGGACACGCCGAACACACCGAGCACGCCGACCCCTCCAGACCCGCAGAATCCGCCGGAACCGCCGGAACAGCCGGAACCGCCGACCGCCGCACCGCCTCACAAGTTCGCGCCGTCATCCGCTTCAACGGCGGCGCGCAGGCCGCCCACAACGTGGTCACCCCCGACGGCCGGCACCACACCTTCGCGCAGTTCGGCGCCGGCACGTTCCACGGCGTGCCGACCCACCTGTCCCGCTTCATGCTCGTCGAACCCTTCGCCCTGGCCGCCGAGGCCGCGCACCTGGCCGAACTCGGCATCCCCAACCCGTTCGCCCTGCTCTCGGCAGACTCCCGCGCGCTCATCACCACCCCCTACCACCGTGCCGCGAACCGCGTGCGCGAGTCTGCCCGGGACCGCACCCCCGGATCGACCCGCCACGGGACCTGCGGCATGGGGATCGGCGAGACGGTCTCCTTCTCCCTGGCCGTCTCGCCAGATAAGCCACTGCGCGTGGGGGACTGCCGAGACCGCGCCACGCTGGTCAGGAAGCTGACAGCGCTGCGCGACCGGATAGCGGCCGACTTGGAGCTGTCCGGGCTGCACCTGCCCGCGGACCTGCCGGGCCCGGAGTTCTGCGCGGACGTGTACCAGGCGTTCGCGCAGCGAGTGCGGATCGTGGACGAGGAGTGCAGCGGGTATCTCGCCGCGCTCCTGGAATCCGGACCCTGCGTCTTCGAG
The DNA here is from genome assembly GCF_041262085.1 of Catenulispora sp. GAS73. Classification (NCBI taxonomy): domain Bacteria; kingdom Bacillati; phylum Actinomycetota; class Actinomycetes; order Catenulisporales; family Catenulisporaceae; genus Catenulispora; species Catenulispora sp. GAS73. The sequence continues at coordinate 86,541 of NZ_JBGCCM010000016.1, read as the reverse complement.
GGCGCGCAGGGCGTGCTGCTCGACGAGTGGTACGGCTTCCACCCGCACACCACGTGGTCGACGACCACGTTCGCCAACGCCGAGGAGCTGCTGACGGAGTCCGGCCAGGGCCCCGACAGCGCCGTGCGCCTCGGCGTGGTCCGCACCTACAGCACCCGGCACGGCGCCGGACCGTTCGTCTCCGAGGACGCGTCCCTGGCCCCGATGCTGCCGGAGCCGCACAACGAGGCCGGAACGTGGCAGGGGGCGTTCCGGATCGGGCACTTCGACGCGGTGGCGCATCGCTACGCGCTCGACGTGTGCGGCGGCGCCGACGCGTTGGTGGTCACGCACGCGGACGTCCGGGCGGACGGCCGGCGCCTGTGCCGGGCCTACCAGGCCTCCGCGGACGTGCCCGCGATGGAGAGGCTGCCGCGCAGCCTGATGCCGGACCTGGACTATCAGCGGCTGCTCACGAAGACGGTGACGTCGTGCACGCCGGTGTACGAGGACGGCCCCCGGGACCAGCGGGACTGGCCGGACGTGATCGGCGAGGCGCTGGGGACGCCCGTCGGCCTGGTGTCCTCGGGGCCGACGTGGCAGGACAAGGCCGCGCGGCTGCCCTGCGCGAAGTAGTGCGCGTGCAGGGCGGCCGCGCGGCTGGGTGCGCCGACAGCGTGTGCGCACGTGCGCCGACAGCGCGCGGCCGGATGCGCTGGCAACGCGGGCCGGCGCGCGCCGATTGTGCGGGCCCGGCTGCCCCGCCAACGCCAGGGCGAGGCGTATGGCTGCGTGCGCTGGCAACGCGGGCCGGGGCGCGCCGATCGTGGGGGTCCGGCTGCCCCGCCAACGCGAGGGTGCGCTGGAGGCGCATGGTTGCGCGCGCTGACAGCGCGAGCCGGGCTGCGCTAACAGCCCGTCGCCGGATGCACTGGCAACGCGAGCCCGAGTGCGCTGAAGGCGTATGGCTGCGTGCGCTGACAGCGCGGGCCGGGGCGTGCCGATCGTGCAGGCCCGGCTGCCCCACCAACGCGAGGGTGCGCTGAAGGCGCATGGCTGCGTGCGCTGACAGCGCGGGCCGGGCCGGGATTCCCTAACAGCCTGTCGCCGGATGCACTGGCAGCGCGAGCCCGAGTGTGCAGCCAGCCCGCGCCCGCAGCCACCTACGCCGAAGTCGCCAGGCGCCTCAGGTGTGCAGCGTCACGCAGGCGGGGTCGCCGATGGCCTGGTAGCTGCCGTCGTTCATCTTCTGCCACCCCTGCGAGCAGGCCAAGGTCTGGTCCGGCCATTGCTGGTCCGGCGGCGTGACCTTGGCGACCGCCTCCTGCGGCCACGGCTGGTCGGAGGTGTTGTAGCTCCAGTCCTTCACCCAGAAGTGGAAGTGCCCGTAGAAACCGTTCGGCAGCAGCGAGGAGCCGCTCATCTGGTCGATGTGCAGGCCCGAGCCGTCGAGCCAGAGGCAGTTCACCCCGTTGCAGTTGCCGTCGCTGGCGACCGCGGGCGCCGCGGGGCCGATCAGAGCGATGGCCGCGGCGGCGGCGAAGCAGGCCACCGACTTTCGACTGATCCGGTTCACTTCGAGCCCTTCCTCGTCACCGTTGGTGTTCGTGATCTTACTCCATGGAAGCGATTTCCATGATCACGACACCGGCGCGTCTCAGCTCCCGAACGTGCTCAGGAACTCACCGCCGAGCACATGCGCGTGAACGTGGAACACGGTCTGCCCCGCGTGCGCGTCGGTGTTGAACACCACCCGGTATCCGCCGTCGGCGATCCCCTCGGCCTTGGCCACCTCGGCGGCCTCTACCAACAGCGCGGCCGCCAACTCCGGGGCGTTCGCCGCGAGCTCGACCGCGTTCCGGTAGTGCGCACGCGGCACGACCAGGTCGTGAACCGGGGCCTGCGGGTTGATGTCCTTGAACGCGAACGTGGTCTCCGTCTCGCGGACCACCGTCGCCGGGATCTCGCCGGCCACGATCTTGCAGAAGAGACAGTCGGATTGCGGTCGGCCGTCGGCCATCGTGTCCTCCTCGGGCGCCCGTCGGTCGGGGCTTTTCCGGCGATAGGCTACGGCACCATGCGCCTCCTCGACGGTTTCGCCCCGACCGCGGCCGCGATCGGTACCTCCCCCGACGTCCCGGAGCTGAGCGACGACGCTCAGGCCGCCGTCAAGGGCTTCGCCTCGGCCACCGCCGTGGCTCCGGGAGAGTCCATCGACTTCCACCTCGATGTGGCCGAGCCCCGGGACGTCACCGTCGAGATCTACCGCGTCGGCGCGTACGAGGACCACCGCTCGGCCCTGCTCGGCAGCAGCGAGCCGGTCGCCGTGGTGCCGCAGCCCGAGCCGGTGACGGACCCGGACACCGGGACGGTCACCTGCCTGTGGGAGGCGGCGTGGCGGCTGACCGTGCCGGCGGACTGGAAGTCGGGGGCGTACCTCGCGGTGCTGCGCGCCGGAGAGGGCGCCAACTACGTGCCCTTCGTCGTCCGCGATCTGCGGCGCCGCGCGAGCTGGCTGGTGGTCGTCCCCTTCGCCTGCTACCAGGCGTACAACATGTACCCCTTCGACAACGCCCGCGGGAAGAACCTCTACTACGGGTTCGACGAGAACGGCGAGCAGAGCAGCAAGCTGCGCGCCTCCTCGGTCTCCTTCCAGCGGCCCTACGAGCTGACCGGCATGCCGCGCGAGGCCGAGCGGGTCCACGACTTCATCGTGTGGGCTGAGCGTCAGAGCTATGACATGGAGTACGCATCGAGCGCCGACCTCAACGAGGGCCGCGTCGATCCGTTGAACTACAAGGGCCTGATCTTCCCCGGACACGACGAGTACTGGTCGGCCGGGATGCGCAAGTCGCTGGTGAAGGCGCTGGATTCGGGCGTCTCGGCGGTTTTCCTGCAGGCGAACAACGTCTACTGGCACATCCGCTACGAGGGCTCGACGATCACCTGCTTCAAGTCGCGCCAGGATCCGATCAAGACCAAGCGCCCCGGCCAGACCGTCATGTGGCGCGACCTGAAGCTGCCCGAGCAGGAACTGCTGGGGGCGCAATACGTCAGCCTCGTCAAGGGCGACGCCCCGCTCGTGGTCACCAACGCCGACCACTGGTTCTGGCAGGCGGCCGGCGTGAGCGACGGCGACTCCTTCCCGGGACTGGTCGGCGGCGAGGCGGACGCGGTCCACGAGAAGTATCAGGAGGCTGACTCCACGGAGTTCACCGTCCTGGCCCGCTCCCCCTACACCGACGGCGCCGACGGCACCCGCGAGCAGCAGACGGTGTTGCACCGCAAGGCCAGCGGCGCCTGGGTCTTCGACGCCGGGACGTTCTTCTGGCCGATGGCGCTGGGCCGCGAGGGCTTCGCCGACGCGCGGATCGAGGCCGCGACCGCCGCGCTGCTGGCGCGCATCGCGGCCGGCGACGGCCTGGCCTCCCGGTCGTCGCGCCGCCGCGCCGCCCTGGCCGCGGTCGTGAAGCGTGAGGCCAGCCCGTCGGCGGTGTCCGCGAAGGCGAAGCCGGTGGTGAAGCGTGTGGGACGCAAGGTGAAACACACGCTGAAGCGCTCATAGGGCCATCGGCCGCGCAGCAGCCGGGATGGCGGGTTATATCTTCTGCGTCATGACGACGAAGCCCACCAGGACCGTACGCCTGGACCCGATGACACCGGACGAATACCGGCCGTGGCGTGCGAAGGTCAACTCCCTCTACGCGACGGCCCAGGTCAACGAGGGCCACTGGGCCGTCGAGACCGCACAGCAGCAAGCCTGGCACGTCACGGAGGGCCTGCTGCCCTTAGGCCCCGAAACGCCCGGCCAGCATCTGTGGATCGCCCGCGACCCCGACACGGAGCAGCGGGTCGGTGCGCTCTGGATCGCGATGCGGACGGCCGGAATCGGCATAGAGGCCTTCATCTACGACATCTATGTCGAAGACGAGCTCCAAGGCGGAGGCTACGGCCGGGCGATCATGGTGGCCGCAGCCGCCGCGTCCCGAGCGCTCGGCGCGGCGACCGTCGCGCTGAACGTGCACGGGAACAACGAACGCGCCTTCCAGCTCTACAAGAGCCTCGGATACGGAGTCACCAACCTGCACATGCGCTTGGGGTTGTGATCAGGCGCCCCATCCGTAGGCGTCGTCGGTCTTGAGCTCCGCCCAGAACGCGGGTTCGGGCTGCCCGGTCGCGTGGACGGCCTCCATCATCGGCCGGATCTCAGCCTCCTGCTCGGCGAAGAAGGCCTCGAAGCTCTGCCGGTCGGGCCACTCGTCGAGCACCATCATGCTGGATCCGTCCTCGGAGCCGTAGAAACGGTGCGCGATGAGGCCGTGGCGCTTGGCCGCCTCGACGACGCCGGTGAGCCTCTCGTGGTTGTCCTTCGCGTACTCCTCCATCGCCTGTGCGTTCCCGGGGATCCTCAGCGTCAAGAACACGGACATGGCTGCTCCTCTCACGGCGCGCTCGTGGTGCGCCAGAATGTTCGAGCCATTCCAGTCGATCCCCTAGCCGACCCCGCGGGGCTGCTCAATGCGCCATCCGGAGGACGGTCCGCGACCTACCCCCAGCGCCCCGACTTCGCCAGCACCACTGTCGCCGCAGCAGTCCCGGCGGTAGACGTGCGCAACACCGTGGGACCCATCTTGTACGCCCGCGCGCCGGCCGCTTCGAAGGCCGCCAGCTCCTGCCGCGAGATCGACCCCTCGGGTCCGATCACCAGCACCACCGACCCCTCGCCGACCACGTCCAGACCGGCCAGCGGTGTCTCAGCATCCTCATGCAGCACCAGCGCCTGATCGGCGTCCGCCAGCAACTCGGCCACCTCGGCGGTCGAGTGCAGCGCCGACACCGTCGGCCACCACGCGCGCCGCGACTGCTTCGCCGCCTCGCGCGCCGTCGCGCGCCACTTGTTGAGCGCCTTCTCGCCGCGCTCGCCCTTCCACTGCACGATCGAACGGCTCGCCGCCCACGGCACCACCGCGTCGACGCCGATCTCCGTCATCGTCTCCACCGCGGTCTCGCCGCGGTCGCCCTTGGGCAGCGCCTGCACCACGGTGATCCGCGGCGTCGGGGCCGGTGTGCGCACCAGTTCCCGGACGTCCAGCTCCAGCCAGTCCTTGTGCGCCACCGCCACCACGCACTCGGCGACCACGCCCTCGCCGCCGGCGAGGTCCACGCGCTCCCCGGGCGTCAGCCGGCGGACGAGGGCCGCGTGGCGCCCCTCGGGGCCGTCCAGACGCACGCGGGCACCGCGGCCGGTCGTCTCAGTGTCCTGCCAGAAGAAGACCGGTGCGGTGCTCACGTGGTTCCCTTGTGTCCTTTGTCGTGCTCGCTGCGTACCGTCCCGCGTGCGGCAGTCAACGGGCGTTGAAGGCGTCCCGCAGCCGCGAGAACAGCTTCTGCTGGCCCGGCGCGAACTCCCCGGAGGGGCGCTCCTCGCCGCGCAGCTTGGCCAGCCGGCGCAGCAGTTCCTCCTGCTCGGCGTCCAGCTTCGACGGCGTCTTCACCTCGACGTGCACGATGAGGTCGCCGCGGCCGGTGCCGCGCAGGTGCTGGATGCCGCGGCCGCGCAGGGTGATCGCGTGCCCGGACTGGGTACCCGGGCGGACGTCGATCTCGGCCGGGCCGTCCAGGGTCTCCAGCGGCAGTTTGGTACCCAGCGAGGCGGCCGTCATCGGCAGCGTCACGGTGCAGTGCAGGTCGTCGCCGCGGCGCTGGAATATCGGGTGCGGCAGCTCGACGATCTCGATGAACAGGTCGCCGGCCGGACCGCCGCCGGGGCCGACCTCGCCCTCGCCGGCCAGCTGGATCCGGGTGCCGTTGTCCACGCCCGGGGGGATCTTCACGGTGAGCTTGCGCCGGGTGCGGACCCGGCCCTCGCCACTGCACTCGGGGCACGGCGAGGGGACCACCGTGCCGAAGCCCTGGCACTGCGGGCACGGCCGGGAGGTCATGACCTGACCCAGGAACGAGCGCGTGACCTGCGAGACCTCGCCGCGGCCGTTGCACATGTCGCAGGTGACCGGGTGGGTCCCGGGGGCCGAGCCCTCGCCGGAGCAGGCCACGCAGATCACCGCGGTGTCCACGCTGATCTCGCGCGCCGAGCCGAAGGCGGCGTCGGCGAGCTCGATCTCGATCCGGATCAGCGCGTCGTTGCCCTTGCGGACCCGCGAGCGCGGGCCGCGCGAGGTCTGGCCGCCGAAGAAGGCGTCCATGATGTCGGTGAACCCGAAGCCTGCGAAGCCGCCCGCGGCACCGCCGGCGCCCCGGGGGTCCCCGCCGAGGTCGTACATCTGGCGCTTCTGCGGGTCCGACAGGACCTCGTACGCCATGCCTATCTCTTTGAACCGCTCCTGCGTGCCCGGATCCGGGTTGACGTCCGGATGCAGTTCACGGGCCAGGCGCCGGTACGCCTTCTTGATCTCGTCCTGCGTGGCGTCTCGCCGCACACCCAAGACGCCGTAGTAATCAGTCGACACCGACATGCCCTCGCTAGACTCCGCCCAGAAAAACTTGCATCTATTACACGCTACGTGCAACCAAGAGGTTAGGTCTCAGCCAGTATGCGCCCCACATAAGCGGCTACGGCGGTGACCGCGCCCATCATGCCGGGGTAATCCATCCGGGTGGGCCCGAGTACGCCGAGGTGGGCGACCACGTCCTTCTCCCCCCGACCGTACCCGGTGGCCACGACGGACGTGCCGACCAGACCTTCGTGTGCGTTCTCGTGCCCGATCCGCACCGTGAGTCCGGACTGTGCCTCTCCGAACAAGCGCAGCAGCACCACTTGTTCCTCCAGCGCCTCCAGAACCGGGTAGACCGTGTCAGGGAAATCATGGCGGAAGCGCGCCAGGTTGGCCGTACCGGCCATGACAAGCCGCTCCTCGCGCTGCTCGACCACGGCGTCCAGCAGCGTCGCGACCAGCACCCCGATCCAGGTGCGGTCCTCGGCGGCGAAACGCTCGGCGAACCCCTCCAGCAGCGTCGGGACGTCGTTCAGGCGGCGCGCGCCGACCTCGGCGTTCAGCCGGGCCCGCACGTCGGCCAGGGTGGCCTCGGGCACCGGGCCGCCGCAGTCCACGATCCGCTGCTCGACCCGGCCGGTGTCGGTGATCAGCACCAGCATGATCCGGGACGGGGTCAGCGGGACCAGCTCCACGTGCCGGACCGCCGAGCGGCTCAGCGAGGGGTACTGGACCACCGCGACCTGCTGCGTTATCTGGGCCAGCAGCCGCACGGTGCGGGCCACCACGTCGTCGAGGTCGACCGCGCCGTCCAGGAAGGAGTGGATGGCTCGCTTCTCGGCCCCGGACAGCGGCTTGACCTGCGAGAGCCGGTCCACGAACAGCCGGTAGCCCTTGTCGGTGGGCACCCGGCCGGCGCTGGTGTGCGGCTGGTGGATGTAGCCCTCGTCCTCCAGGGCGGCCATCTCGTTGCGTATCGTGGCCGGCGACACGCCGATGTTGTGCCGCTCGACCAGGGCCTTGGAGCCGACCGGCTCCCTGGTGGCGACGTAGTCCTGCACGATGGCGCGGAGCACGTCGAGCTTGCGCTCGTCGAGCCTGCTCTCGGTCGTCACACCCGCCTCCGCATCTCCCGGCCCGGCTCTCCCGTCCCTGGCACTCACCGAGGTGGAGTGCCAAGGCATTCCTTTCAGTGTAACGGCGTGTAGCCGGGAATGGTCCTTCCCCCTGTGCGCTAACGGCTGCGGCCCAGGTCGAAGGTGCCGGTCAGGACGCGGGACGCGGCCGGGCGCCGGACGGCCGGGGCCGAGGCGCCGGTTGATCTGTACCCGCTCCGCCGCCGCGCAGACGCGCCGCGGGCTGAATGGAGCTGACAGGATCGGGACATGAGTGCCTGGACCGAGACCGCCGAGGGCGTCTTCACCCGCCGCTTCGAGCCCGTGAACATCACCGTGACCGCCGTGCTCGGCGGCGACGGCGTCCTGGTCGCCGACACCCGGTGCAGCGTTCAGGAGGGCCGGGAACTGCGCGCGGAGTTGACGAAGCTCACACCGCTGCCGGTGCGCTGGGTGGTCAACACGCACACGCATTTCGACCACATGTGGGGCAACGCGGCCTTCGACGCGCCGCACCAGATCCCGCCGGCGGACTTCTGGGGCCACGAGAACATGCCGGACTTCGACCCGGAGAGCCCGGAGTTCCTGGAACTGCGCGACTACATCCTGCGCGAGGGCGGCCCGGAGTGGCAGCCGAAGCTGGACGAGCTGGTGGTGCGCAAGCCCGACCACCTCGTCGCGCGCGAGCACGTCCTCGACCTCGGCGGCCGGGTCGCCGAGCTGCGCCACGTCGGCCGCGGGCACACCGACAACGATCTCGTGGTCTGGCTGCCGGACGCCGCGGTCGCGATCAGCGGCGACCTGGTCGAGCAGTCCGGTCCGGTGGCCTTCGGCAAGGACTCCTTCCCGCTCGACTGGCCGGAGACGCTGACCGTGCTCGCCGAGCTCACGTCGGGGCAGACCACCTACATCCCCGGCCACGGCGATCCTTCCGGCGCCGAATTCCTTAAGGGACAACAGGAATTCGTCACGTCAGTAGCTCAACAGATCAGGACCCTGCACGCGGACGGCGTCCCGGTCGAGCGCGCGGTGGAGGTCGGCTCGTGGCCGTCCGAGGACGCGTCGTGGTTCGACAACGCCGTGAAGCGCGGCTACGCCCAGCTCGCCGGCGAGCTTTTGTAGTCTGGCTGGCGTGCCAGAGCCCGACTTCCGCAGCAAGCAGTATTCCGGCGACCTGACCCACGCCCGGCGCCGTCCGGTCTCCACGGAGGTGGAGGCCGTCCGCGATCTGGTGGTCGAGGACGTCGAGACCGGATTCTGCGGCGCGGTGATCCGCATCGAGAAGACCCCCGGCGGCCCGACGGTCACGCTGGAGGACCGCCTCGGCAAGCACCGTGTGTTCCCGCTGGGGCCCGGATTCTGGATCGACGGCCGTCCGGTCACCCTGGTGGCCCCACGGGCGTCCCAGGGGCCTGTCACGCCGCAGCGGACGGCCTCGGGCTCCGTCGCGGTCCCCGGTGCGCGGGCGCGGGTGGCGCGCGCCGGCCGGATCTACGTCGAGGGCCGGCACGACGCCGAGTTGGTCGAGAAGGTCTGGGGCGACGACCTACGGGTCGAGGGCGTCGTGGTGGAGTACCTGGAGGGCGTGGACGACCTGGCGGCGATCGTGGACGGCTTCCGGCCGGGCCCGGACGCGCGCCTGGGCGTGCTGGTCGACCACCTGGTGCCCGGAACGAAGGAGGCGCGCATCGTCGAGGCGGCGATGCGTTCCCCGCACGCCGAGCACCTGCTGGTGGTCGGTCACCCGTACATCGACGTCTGGGAGGCGGTCAAGCCGTCCGCGCTGGGCATCGCGGCCTGGCCCCGGGTCCCGCACGGCCGGCCGTGGAAGGAAGGGGTCTGCGAAGCCCTGGGGTGGCCGGTGGACACCCCGGCGGCCTGGAAGCGGATCCTGCGCTCGGTGCGCGATTTCCGGGACCTGGAGCCGGAGCTGCTGGGGCGGGTCGAGGAGCTGATCGATTTCGTGACCGGGGTGTAGCGCACGGAACGCACATCACGCTCTGTTTCAGCGCTCCGGCGGCCACAGAAACCCGATGCATGGTTCCTCCTGACAGAGATCCCCCTTGCACCGCGCGCCTTTCGGCCTTCTCAGTCGCCTTCCTCTTCGAGCCCGAGCCGCTTGCGGGCCCAGTGCTTCAGCGGCGGCGCGAGTTCGGCGACCTCCAGCAGCCGCGCCGCCTCGGCCCGGTCGCGGTGGAAGATCCGGGAGGCGTCGGCGACCGTGAAGCCGTGCTCGGGCCGGGACAGCACCTCGACGGTGTCGCCGGCCCCGACGTCGCCCTCGGCGACCACCCGCAGGTACGCGCCGGGCCGCAGGGCCAGCTCGAACCGCCGGGTCATGCTCTTGTCGCCGGCCCGGACCCCGAGCTTCCAGCACGGGATCCGCGGCTGAGCGACCTCGAACTCGACGCCGCCCACCCGCCAGCGCTCGCCGACGACGGCGTGGCTGACGTCGTAGCCGGTGATCGTGAGGTTCTCGCCGACGAATCCGTCCTCGATCTCGCGGCCGAGTTCGGCGGCCCAGAAGTCGAGGTCCTCGCGGGCGTAGGCGTAGACCGCCTTGTGCACGCCCGCGTGGTTCACCTGGTCGGCCTGCCGGTCGCCGTCGACGTGGTGGTCGACGACCTTCACCCGGCCCGGCACCGGGTCCTTGAAGATGGCGGTCTGCTTGATCTCGCCGTTCAGCTCCACATCGCGGGGCTGCCCGACGTTGACGGAAATCAGGCGCGCAGCGGTCATGGCGCCATCCTCTCAGTCGACGAGATCTCGGACAACCGCGTCTGCCAGCAGTCTTCCCTGGAGGGTAAGGACTGCGAACCCCTCGGCCAGTGACCGCGGATCGAGCAGTCCCTCGGCCGCGGCGCCGATGGCGGCCTTGCGCCCGGCGGGATTGAGGATGCTGATATCGCAGCCGGAGTCCAGCCGCAGTTCCAACAGGATCCGCTCGACTCGGCGGTCCTCGGCGTCCAGCACCTCGCGGGCGTGGGCCGGGGAGTGGCCGGCCGCGATCCGCTGCGAATAGGCGCTCGGGTGCTTGACGTTCCACCAGCGCGTGCCGCCGACGTGGCTGTGCGCGCCGGGGCCGACGCCCCACCAGTTGGCGCCGGTCCAGTAGAGCAGGTTGTGGCGCGAGCGGCCCTGCGGCGTGGCGGCCCAGTTGGAGACCTCGTACCAGCCGTATCCGGCGGCGGCCAGAGTCCGGTCGGCGATCAGGTAGCGGTCGGCGTGGACGTCGTCGTCGATCATCGGCAGCTCGCCGCGCTTCACGCGGGCCGCCAGGCGGGTGCCGTCCTCGACGATCAGCGAGTACGCCGAGACGTGGTCGGGGGCGGCGCCGATCGCGGCGTCCAGGGACGCGCGCCAGTCGTCGTCGCTCTCGCCGGGCGTGCCGTAGATCAGGTCGAGGTTGACGTGCTCGAACCCGGCGGCGCGCGCCTCGCGGACGCACGCCTCGGGGCGTCCGGGGGTGTGCCGGCGGTCCAGGATCCGCAACACGTGCTCGCGGGCGCTCTGCATCCCGAACGAGATCCGGTTGAACCCGCCGGCGCGCAGCTCAGCGAGATACGCCGGGTTCACGGACTCGGGGTTGGCCTCGGTGGTGACCTCGGCGTCCGGGGCCAGCCCGAACTCGTCACGGACCGCGCCGAGCAGCGCGACCAGGTCGGCGGCCGGGAGCATCGTCGGCGTGCCGCCCCCGAAGAACACCGTCTGCACCGGCAGGTCCGCCCCGCCGAGCACCTTGCGCGCCAGGCGGATCTCCTCGATCGCGGTGGCGCCGTAGGTGGCCTGGGAGGCGCCGCCGCCGAGTTCGGAGGCGGTGTAGGTGTTGAAGTCGCAGTAGCCGCAGCGGGTCGCGCAGTACGGGACGTGGATGTAGAACGCGAGGGGTGTGCGGGACAGGTCTGGCTCGGCGAGGGCCTGCGGCGGCAACGATCCGTCGGTGGGGACGGGTTCACCGTCGAGGGGGACACCTGGCATGCCTTTATTGTCCCTTACCTATCAGGCCTGCCCGACCCACTGCGCCATCACGGCCTGCACGGCCGAGCCGTCGACGTCGGCGAGCTTGCCCCCGACGAACCCGCGGGCCCATTCCGAGGTCTGGACGCGGAACGGCGGGTTCTCGGCCTGGAGCACGTCGACGATCGTCGCGGCGGCCTCCTCGGCGCTCTGCGCGTTGCCGAACGACTGCCGTGCACGGTCGATGTAGGCCTGGAGCGCGGGGCCGTACGGACCGGCCGCGGCCACCAGCGCGGGCACGTCCAGCCGCTGGCTGGCGACGAACTCGCTGGCCACCGCGCCGGGCTCGACCACGCTCACCCGCACCCCGACCGTCGCCGCGACCGACGTCAGCGCCTCCATGAAGCCCTCGACGGCGAACTTCGCCGCGCAGTACGCCTCGTTGAACGGCTGCCCGACCACGCCGCCGACGCTGGTGACCGTGACCAGCCGGCCCTTGGACTCGCGCAGGTGCGGCATCGTCGCGCGGGTGACCTCCACGACGCCGAAGTAGTTGACCTCCATGGCCGCCCGCACCGGATCCATGCCCGCGACCTCGACGGTGCCGACCACGCCGGCTCCGGCGTTGTTCACCACGGCGTCCAGCCCGCCGTGCGCGGCGGCGGCGCGGGCCACCGTCGACTGGATGCCGTCCGCGTCGGTGACGTCCAGGTACTCGACGTGGATGCGGCCCCCGACGCCCACCGCGCCAGCCTCGGCCAGCAAATGGCCGGCCTTGCCGGGATCGCGCATCGTGGCCACGACGTCCCAGCCGGCACGCGCGGCGCCGACCGCCGCGGCCAGGCCGATGCCGGAGGAGGTACCCGTGATCAGGACGGTCTTCGACGCAGTCATGCAGACTCCACATCTGAGGCGTTCTGGGCATCATCGCACCGGACCGCCGGGCCGTCCGCAAGCAGACGGGGCCGCCCGCTCGACTGGCGTGATGCAAATGCCAGGCCTCAGACCGCCGGCGCCACGGCCACCGCCTGCGCCGCTACAGCCTCCGCTCCGGCCTCCGCAGCGGCCAGCAGCGCCGGCGGCCGGATCCGCACCGCCAGCGGCATCGCACACCCGGCGACCGCGAACACCGCCCCGACCGCGAACCACCCGGCCGGCGCCCAGTCCACGCAGGCCAGCGAGTAGATCCCGGGCGCCAGCGACATCGCGGCCCCCGTGATCATCCCGAGCAGGCCCTGGTACTGGCCCTGCGCGTGTTCGGCGGCCAACTCGTACCCGAGCTCGAACACCCCGGCCTGCTGCACGATCTCCCCGATCGAGTGCACCGCGGCGGCCACCAACAGCAGCACCACCGCCGCCCACGCCGGCACCCACCCGATCGATCCGAACAGCACCGCGGCCCCGGCGAAGATCCAACCGGACCGCACCGTCGCCCGCACCCCCTTGGCGACCGTGTCCACGCCCCGGCTCATCCGCACCTGCAACCCCGCGACCAGCACCGTGTTGATCACCAGGACCGCGCCGACGGTCCAGCGCGGCGCGTGCCCCAGCTTGGCGATCCACAGCGGCGCCGCGAACAGCAGCACCTCGAACTGCATGCTCATCACGCCGATCAGCGCCGCGCAGGCCAGGAACCGCCGGTCCCCCAACGCGATCCACCGGTTGGCCCCCGGCGGCACCGGCAGCGCGTCCATGCGCGGCACCCGCAACGCGATCGCCGAGGACACCAGGAAGGTCAGGGCGTTGAAGCCGATCAGCCCGACGTACCAGGCGCGCGTGTCGAAGACCAGGCCGAGGCCGCCGGCCACACCGCCCAACGCGATCCCGACGTTGGTGACCGAGCGCAGATACGCCCGGAACACCGCCTTCTCCTCGCCCCCGAACCGCGCGATCATCGCCCCGCGCGCGGCCCGGTTGCTGGAGGCGACCAGGTTCTCGACGATGGCCACCCCGAGAAACTGCCAGAAGCCGTGGACCATGGTGAACGCCACCATCACCAGTCCGGACAGCACCCCGAGCACGACACTCACCTCGCGCGGCCCGCGACGGTCGGCGAGGTGCCCGACCGGGACGCCGGCGACAAGTCCGAACAGGCCCGCGACGGTCAGGCCGAGGCCGACCTGCGAGGCCGGCAGGCCGACCGAGCGCGTGAAGTACATGACCATGACGGTCATGTACATGCCGTTGCCGATCGTGTTGACGAACGTGGCCACGGCCATGGTTCTCTGCACGCGATCCTGTGGCAGCAAACGCAAAACACCCTCCCCAGCGGCGATCTCCCCAACGCCTTGACGCCCCGACCCTACCGTCATACCCCACAGCCCGGAAAGACCATTACAGGAACCGGGCGGTAGACTGTTGTCCCTCTTCAAGCCTCCCGGCGTTCCGGGAGGCTTTTTCGTTTTCTGGGCGTCTTCCGGGAGCTTCTTATGGCTGATCTGGGCAATCTGGGCGATCTCCTCGTGCGGCGGGCCGACCCCGCCGATCCGACCGATCGCGCGGCGCTGGAGCGCATGTGGCTGATGTTCCGGCACGACATGTCGGAGTTCGCCGGGTAGCTGCCGAATCCGGACGGGTCGTTCCAGAGCGAGTGGTTGCAGTCGGCTTTGGAAGACGAGAACTGGGCTGCGTACTTGGCGCTCGTGGGCGACCGGCCTGCGGGGTTCGCGTTCGTGCGGGCTCTGGAGCAGCCGACTCGGGTGCTGAACAGCTTCTTCATCGTGCGGGGCGCGCGACGGGGCGGGTACGGGTTGCAGTTCGTCAAGCAGGTGCTGGCCGCACATCCGGGGCCGTGGGAGATCGCGTTTCAGGAGCGGAACGTCCAGGGCGCGAAGTTCTGGCGACGGGTGGCCGCCGAGGTGGCCGGGGACGCGTGGCACGAGGAGGTGCGGCCACCGTTGACCGGCGGGACGGTGCCGAACGTGTGGGTCGTTATTCCGTAGAGGCGCGCGGGATCGGTGCCTACAGTGGCGCCATGCGAGTCCACTATCCCCGTACGCCTCATCTGCCGTGGTCGCCTGGCACCACCGCGGATGATGTGCGTGCGCGGGATCTGGCAGGGCTAGTAGGGCGCCGCGTCGTGGTCACCGAGAAGATGGACGGGGAGAACACGACGCTGTATCGGGACGGGCTGCATGCGCGGTCTTTGGACTCGGCGCACCATCCGTCGCGTGCTTGGGTGAAGGCGTTGCATAGTCGGGTCGCGGCGCGGATTCCCGAGGGGTGGCGGATCTGCGGGGAGAACCTGTTTGCCGAGCATTCGATCTCTTATAGCGAGCTGGACGGGTACTTCTACGGGTTCTCTGTATGGGACGGCGAGCGGTGTCTTGACTGGCCGTCCACGGTGAGTTTCCTTCAAGGGCTGGGGATTCCGACGCCGCGCGTCCTGTGGGCCGGCACCTTCGATGAGAAGGCGATCCAGAAGCAGCTGAAGTTGGATCTGAGCCGGCAGGAGGGGTACGTAGTACGGGCTGCGGAGGGGTTCTCCTATACGGAGTTCGCGGAGCGGGTCGCTAAGTGGGTTCGGCCGTCGCATGTGCAGACGGATACGCACTGGATGCACGCTGAGGTGGTGCCGAACGGGCTCGGGGCTCAGGCTCCGTTCTGGGCTGTGCGGAGTGGCGTGGATGTCGGCGCTGGGGAACTTTCTGCGGGGCTCTCTATAGGGACTCCTAAGAAGGACGACGTGCTGGCCGATGCCTATGTACGTCTCGACTCCGCAGGCTGTCATGGGAACGCGCGCCTGGTCGGTGCCGTCGCCGCACTGACGCATCGCGAACCGCGCTCAATGCTTATGGCGAGCCTCGCAGCGTCTCTGGAGATGCCGACGGTGCGACGGATCGCTGATGTCGTCGGGCTCGCTCCTCGTCTGCAGATGTCTATCGACGATGAGCACCGCCGGGCAGGGCTCGCGCGGATGTCATTCGGTACTGACTTGGCAGTGCTTCACGCTGTTGCTGCCGCTACGGCTCCGGACAAGTCTGCTTCAGAGAACGTGGCTTGGTCCGTCTTGTTCGCCGAGGATTCAGGGCTCTTGCCGGAGTCCCCTATAGAGGGGCTACGTATAGCGTGCCGCGAAGCTTTCGCCGAGCTCTCTGCGCGCGCCGCTGATCGCTGCTGGGGCGAAGCGCGTCAACTCTTCGCCGAGGGGCGTCTCGCTTCGGCTGAGGAAGCTGTGGCGGCGACATGGCGATGGCGGGACGGCGAGTTCCCCAAGGTGCTCCATATGGTCGGGGTATCGGGTAGCGGCAAGAGTTCTACGGCAACGGCGCTCGCCGGCCGCGAGAACACGGTGCTTGTCAGCCTTGACGAGCTGCGCACGGAGCGTGGGTCGCGGTCGGACCAGTCGGCGAACCAAGAGGTGCTGACGGAAGGGCTGCGGTTGCTCGACGAGGCGTTGTCCCAGGGGACGGATGTGGTCTGGGACGCGACTTCCCTGACTCGGCAGCAGCGGGGTTTGGTGGGCGGCGTCGCGCGCCGCCGCAATGCTCTGACGGAGTACGTGGTGCATCTGGCGCCGGGCTCGGTGCTGGAGGAGCGGAACGCGGGGCGTGCGCATCCTGTGCCGGCGAAGGTGCTGGCCGCTCAGGTCCGGCGCTTCGACCCGCCGTATCCGGGCGAGGCGCATCGCGCGGTCTACGTCGACACGGTGGGAGAGGACAGTGCGTTCGACGTCCTCGCCTCCTCAGTGTGGGAGGGGTGAGCGGGGATGCGGACCAGTCAGGAGATCTATCACCGGGTGCGGTGGGACGCTCGGTTCGACGCGTCGCGGTTCGTGGTGGGGGTGGAGAACCGGGGGCGGGAGCCGAAGCGGGTGCCGCTGCCTTCGTTCGATCCGCAGGGCGATATTCCGTGGCACCGGGTGTTGTTCTTCGAGGCCGACGGGCAGTTGGTGTGGGACCGGGCTTCGGGCGTGGACGCTTTGGATGCGTCCGGGGCGGGGCTCGCGCAGCGGACGCGGTTGCTGGCCGCTCCGTTCTTCGAGCCGCGCACTCCGCATGCTTTTATGGACGGCCGCTGGCAGCCTTGCGCTAGTTCTTCCTCTGCCTCCTCCGCCCCGGCAGCCGGCCCCGATCTGCGGGTTCTTACGTGGAACACGCTGTGGGACCGGTACGACAAGGAGCTCGTTCGGACTGCCGAGCGTCGGCCGATGCTGCTCGCCGCGTTGCGTGACGCGGATGTGGACGTGATCGCGTTGCAGGAGGCCGAGCCCGCGTTGGTGAAGATGCTGCTGGCTGAGGAGTGGGTGCGTGCCGGGTGGACGCTCGGCGGCGATCCTCGGTCGTCGGACGTCGCGGACAGCGGGCTTTTCCTGCTGAGCCGGCTGCCGGTGGTCGAGGCCGGGTGGCATGCGCTGGGGCGATACAAGGCGGTCACGGCGCTGGTGGTGGAGGGCGGGGCCGGGCCGGTCGTCGTCGCGACCACGCACTTGAGCAGCGACCATTCGAAGGACGGCGCGGGGCTGCGGCGGGAACAACTCGGGCAGCTGGCCGACGGTTCGGCGGACGTCGCGTCGGTGCCGGTGGTGCTTGTCGGCGACTTCAACGACGATACCGAGGCGCCGGCCGCGCGGCTCGGGATGACGGACGCGTGGACGCAGGTTCATGGCGTGGCTGATGACACGGCAACGTTCGATCCGACGGTGAATCCGCTGGCCGCGGTGTCGTCGCTGACCGGGCAGGCCAAGCGCTTGGACCGGGTGCTGCTGCTCGGCGCCGAGGCTTCGGCGGCGCGGCTGGTCGGGGATGCGCCGGACGCGGGTGGCTTGTTCGTGTCCGATCACTTCGGAATCAGTGCCGTAGTGACGCCTCAAGCCACCGCTGACCCTGCTCCTGCCGCCGCACTCCCCCTCGCTGTGGTGCCGATCGACGCGACGCCAACCGCCCGAACCGCCATCGCCTGGATCCCGCCGACCTCGACGTGGGACGCGGTGCAGGAGGTCCGGCGGCGCCTGGACCCGCAGGTGCTGCGCTGGCCCCCGCACGTCAACCTGCTGTTCGGCTTCATCCCCGAGTCAGAGTTCGACGCCGCACTCCCCCTGCTCAGCAAAGCCGCAGCCGCCACCGGCGCCTTCGAGACGCAGCTAACCGAAGTCCGCCACTTCACCCACCGCACCGACAGCACCCTGTGGCTCCACCCCACCGGCGCCGCCTGGCAGAAGCTGTACACGGCGCTGGCCGAAACCTTCCCCACCTGCCGGACGCGCGAGGCGTACACACCGCACCTGACCATCGGCAAAGTCACGGACCCAACGCGCACGCCAGTAAAGATCGCCCCCATCATCACCACCGTCACCGAGCTGGCGCTCCTCTCCCGCCGCGCCGACGGCCCGATGGAAGTGCGCGCAATCATCGAGCTCGGCACCGGCGCGATCCGCTACGCGAACGACGAGGCCGGCGCCGACATCCCCACGAGCGCCACACCCCAGCACCCGTTCGGCCCCGGCGCCTGCCTGCTTCCGACCACCGTGTCTCCCCCATCCGCCACCGCCAGCCTCGCTGCCGGCCGCTCCGCTGCCACTCCCAGCACCAGCACCGCTCCGGCCGCCACACCTCCGCCCGCGCTCGGCCCCGCCGCCACCCTCACCGCCCGCATCACCGAAACCCTCCCCGAAGCCGTCATCCACCTCGTCGGCTCCCGCCGCACCGGCACCCACCTCCCCGGCGCCGACCTCGACCTCGTCGCGGCCGTCCCCGGCACTCCCGACATCGATGCGCTCGAACGCCGCGTCACCCGCGCACTCGGCGAGGGCCACCGCGTGCGCCAGCTCGTCGCCGCCCGCGTTCCCGGCCTGCGCATCGTCACGCCCCGGCTCAGCGCCGACCTCGTGCTCGCCCCCACCGGCGACATCCCGCCCGCCGAGGCCGTCGCGCGCCGCTCCGAGCTCGGCGAGACCATCGCGAGCTCGCTGTCCGCCGTGTCCGATGCCGAGGCGATCCTCGCGCTGCGCCCGGGGCCGCACGTGCGCGTCGCCAAGGACTGGGCCCGTGCGCGCGGCCTCGACGCCGCGCCGCTCGGCGGGCTGCCGGGCCTCGCGTGGGCGCTGATGGCCGCACGCTGCCGCGACCTCACCGAGTTCTTCGAGACGTGGGCCGCCCACGACTGGCGCGAGCCGATCCCCACCCCCACCGCGCCGATCCGCGACCTCACGCTGCACCTCACCCCGGCGATGCGCGACCTGATCACCGAAGAGCTCTACAACGCGTGGGAGACCGTGACGTCCACCCGCGACCCGCTGCCGGCGCTCCTCGCGCCGCCGCCGATGCACCGACGTCACCGCCGCTGGGCCGTGCTCACTCTCACGACAGACGGCATCGAGCAGCGTGACGTCCTCGAAGGACGCGTCCGAGGCCGCGCCCGCAGCCTCCTGTCAGCCCTCGACGAAGCCGGCGTCCCCGACGCCCACGCCTGGCCGCGCCCCTTCCACGCCACCGACACCGAACTCCGCTCCGCCATCGGCCTCGGTCGCACCCCGCCGACCCGCGACGAGCTGGCGGAGATCGCGAAGCCCTGGCTGCGGGGGCTGACCGGGGTCACGCTGGAACTCGCGGCGAACGGCGACGTGCCGACCCTTAGCTAGATCCGAGCACGCGGTCACGGTCACGACAGCCATCGACACGGCATCGCCGCGGCCGCTCCAGATCAGCCCCGCCAGCCCCAGCGCAGCCCGCCGGACCCTGCGCAACCCGGCCCGGCCCTGCGCAGCCAGCCGGGAAGCCCGCCCGGCCCTAAGCCGTCCCCCCGACCGTCACCGTCCGCATCCCATCCCCCGCGACCCGCCCACCGATCTCAGCCCACCCCGCAGTCTGAGCCGGCCGGGCCAAGATCTCCGATCCCCACCCCTGCCGAATCACCAAAGGCCGCCGCAAAGCCCCCACCTGCCGCATCGCCGCCGAGCCGGTCGCCTCGTCCTCGTCGACCCCGCTGTCGGCCGCGAACACCCGCGCCCGCATCACGCCCTGCGGCTCGTCGACCCACGCCCAGAACTGGTGCCGCCGGTACTCCGGCCCCGGGGGCACGGCCAGCGTCTCCACCGCGGCCTCGTCCCTGACCTCGACCAGGCCCCAGTCCGGCGCGTCGTCGATCCGTCCGCGGATCCACGTCCGGCCGTCCTCGGCCCAGGTCGGGACCTCGGCGGCCTTCTGCGGCCGCAGCGTCGGCACGTCGCGGCCGCTCAGCCGCGACAGCAGCCAGGCGGTCCCGACCAGCGGGTGCCCCGCCAGCGGCAGTTCCTCCGCCGGGGTGAAGATGCGCAACCGGGCCTGCTCGACGTCGTCGACGAACACCACCTCGCTGAACCGCAGGTCGGAGGCCAGCTTCTGGCCCGCGGCCGCGTCGAGGTGGGCAGCGTCGAGCACCACGCCCAGGTTGTTGCCGAACAACCCGTGCGCATCGGTGAAAACCCGGACTATATGGACCTCGGCCATCACGCTCATGGGCACAGGCTACTGCCCGCGCCCGGCTGCGTGACCACTACTTCTTCGCCTTGTCACCCGTCTCGTTGGTCAGCGCGGCGATGAAGGCGTCCTGCGGCACCTCGACCCGCCCGACCATCTTCATCCGCTTCTTGCCTTCCTTCTGCTTCTCCAACAGCTTGCGCTTCCGGCTGATGTCACCGCCGTAGCACTTCGCGAGGACGTCCTTGCGCATCGCCCGAACGGACTCGCGGGCGATCACCCGGGAGCCGATCGCGGCCTGGATCGGCACCTCGAACTGCTGGCGCGGGATCAGCTCGCGCAGCCGCTCGGTCATGCGCACGCCGTACGCGTACGCCTTGTCCTTGTGCACGATCGCGGAGAACGCGTCGACCGTCTCGCCGTGCAGCAGGATGTCGACCTTCACCAGGTCCGCCTGCTGCTCGCCGGTGGTCTCGTAGTCCAGGGACGCGTAGCCGCGGGTCTTGGACTTCAGCGAGTCGAAGAAGTCGAAGACGATCTCGGCCAGCGGCAGCGTGTAGCGGATCTCGACACGGTCCTCGGACAGGTAGTCCATGCCCAGCAGCGCCCCGCGCCGGCTCTGGCACAGCTCCATCACGGCGCCCACGAAGTCGTTCGGGGTCAGGATGGTCGCGCGCACCACCGGCTCGTGGATCGCCATCACCTTGCCCCCGGGCATCTCCGAGGGGTTGGTGACGATGTGCTCGGTGCCGTCCTCCATGTCGACCCGGTAGACCACCGACGGCGCGGTGGCGATCAGGTCCAGGTTGAACTCGCGGTCCAGGCGCTCGCGGATGATCTCCAGGTGCAGCAGGCCCAGGAAACCGACGCGGAAGCCGAAGCCCAGGGCCGCCGACGTCTCCGGCTCGTAGACCAGGGCCGCGTCGTTGAGCTGGAGCTTGTCCAGGGCCTCGCGCAGCTCCGGGTAGTCCGAGCCGTCGATCGGGTAGATGCCGGAGAACACCATCGGCTTGGGTTCCTTG
The DNA here is from genome assembly GCF_041262085.1 of Catenulispora sp. GAS73. Taxonomy (NCBI): domain Bacteria; kingdom Bacillati; phylum Actinomycetota; class Actinomycetes; order Catenulisporales; family Catenulisporaceae; genus Catenulispora; species Catenulispora sp. GAS73. The sequence goes on along the minus strand of NZ_JBGCCM010000016.1, from coordinate 65,620 downwards.
TACCCGCCGAGGGAGTCCGTGGCGCCCCGGTTCAGGGTGGTGACGGTGTCACCGACCTTGGACTGGCGCACGTCCTTCACACCGGTGATCAGGTAGCCCACCTCGCCGGCGGCCAGGCCCTGCGAGGACTTCGGCTCCGGGGAGATGACGCCGATCTCCAGCAGCTCGTGGGTGGCGCCGGTGGACATCATCTGGATGCGCTCGCGCTTGCTCAGGTGGCCGTCGACCACCCGGACGTAGGTCACCACGCCGCGGTAGGAGTCGTAGACCGAGTCGAAGATCATCGCGCGCGCCGGGCCGTCCGGGTCGCCGGCCGGGGCCGGGATCCGGCGGACCACCTCGTTGAGCACGTCCGGGACGCCGACGCCGGACTTGGCACTGACCCGCAGCACCTCGTCGGGCTCGCAGCCGATCAGCCGCGCCATCTCCTCGGCGTACTTCTCCGGCTGCGCGGCCGGCAGGTCGATCTTGTTCAGGACCGGGATGATCTGCAGGTCGTTCTCCATGGCCAGGTACAGGTTGGCCAGGGTCTGCGCCTCGATGCCCTGAGCCGCGTCGACCAGCAGGAGGGTGCCCTCACACGCCGCCAGCGAGCGCGAGACCTCGTAGGTGAAGTCCACGTGCCCGGGGGTGTCGATCATGTTCAGGATGTAGGTCTTGCCGTCGTCGGCCTGCCAGGGCAGCCGGACCGCCTGCGACTTGATGGTGATCCCGCGCTCGCGCTCGATGTCCATCCGGTCCAGGTACTGCGCGCGCATGGCGCGCTCGTCGACCACACCGGTGAGCTGGAGCATCCGGTCGGCCAGGGTCGACTTGCCGTGGTCGATGTGGGCGATGATGCAGAAGTTGCGGATCAGCGCCTGGTCGGTGGTCGACGGCTGCGGGATGTTCGGCGGCAGGGCGGGCACTCGGCGGTCCAGTCTGTCTGGGTACGACGTGGTGAGGAACGAGGTAGTGGTTTATTACACTGCCCCTATCGTCCCATGACCCACGGGGTTACCGGGAACGCTATATGGCGACGTCATGAGCCACACGCCCGGTTTGGGCCCGCGCACGCCCGCCTGTTAGTCTGGTCCCTTGCGTGGCGCGTGCGTTGCCTCGCGCCCACCACCTTCTATCTCACCAAAGCAGAGGCATCTTTCAGTGGCGAACATCAAGTCCCAGATCAAGCGGATCAAGACCAACGAGAAGGCGCGCCAGCGCAACAAGGCCGTCAAGTCCTCGCTGAAGACCGCGATCCGCAAGACCCGCGAGGCCGTCGAGTCCGGCGACGCCGCGAAGGCGCAGGAGCTGGCCCAGGCCGCCTCCCGCGAGCTGGACAAGGCCGCCTCGAAGGGCGTCATCCACGCCAACCAGGCCGCGAACAAGAAGTCGGCGCTGGCCAAGAGCGTGAACGCCCTGCAGGGCTGACCCTTCCCTGCCATGCGGTCCCTCTCGCCGCGGTAGAGAAAACCGAACTCCCGATCGGCGCGACCCCTTCCCCAGGGGTCGCGCCGATCGTTTTCGTGCGTCGGTCTGTGTGTTGCTTTGTGTGTTGCGTGCCGGCATACCGCGACGTGGCGACCGGAGCCATAGCGCTACGCTGAGCGCGGGGCAGCACGCACAAGAGAATCACTGGGGGTGGGGACGACTTCATGGAGCCGCTGCGATCGGGCGATCCGAGACGGATCAGCAGCTACGAGATCCTGGACCGGCTCGGCGCCGGGGGCATGGGGCAGGTGTACCTGGGGCGCTCGCCGTCCGGGCGCCGCGTGGCGGTGAAGGTGATCCGCCCCGAACTCACCAACGACCCCACCTTCCGCCAGCGCTTCCGCCGCGAGGTCACGGCGATGCGGCAGGTGTCCGGCTTCTTCACGGCCCCGGTGGTCGACGCCGACCCCGACGGCGACCCGGCGTGGCTGGCCACGGCGTTCGTGCCCGGGCCGTCGCTGGAGAGCGCGATCGCCGACGGCGGCGCGATGCCGCACCAGGACGTGCTCCTGCTGGCCGCCGGACTGGCCGAGGCGCTGAACGCGATCCACCGCGAGGGCCTGACGCACCGCGACCTGAAGCCGGGCAACGTCCTGATGGCCGACGACGGGCCGCGCGTCATCGACTTCGGCCTGGCCGTCGCCACCGGGTCCACCAACCTGACGCAGGCCGGCACCGTGGTCGGCACCCCCGCCTTCATGTCGCCGGAGCAGGTCTCCGGAAAGAACGTGGGCCCCGCCTCCGACGTCTGGTCGCTGGGCGCGGTCCTGGCCTACGCCGCCACCGCGGCCTCCCCCTTCGGCGACGGCACCACCATGGAGACCATGCTGCGGGTGATGAACGGCGAGCCGGACCTGTCCGGCCTGACCGGCACGCTGGCGCAGCTGGTCACGGCGTGCATGACGAAGGACCCGAACGCGCGGCCGACGCCGGCGCGGATCCTGCAGGTGCTGTCGGAGGGCGCCGGGGTGCAGGCGACGATGGCGATGGATGTGCAGGTGCCGGGTGTGGGTGAGGGGTCGGTCCCTGACAAGCCCGCGCAGGCCGGCCAGGCCGGTTCGGGTTCGGGTTCGGCTTCGAATCCTGCGGCACCTGCCTGGGGCTCCGGCCAGAACACCAGCCCGGTTCCGGCGACGCCGTCACAGCCGTCCACCCCGGCGTGGGGCTCGGGACCTGTCTCCGGCCCGACATCGGGTCCGAACCCGTCTGCGCCTGCTTGGGGCTCCGGCCAGAACACCAGTCCGGCGCCCGCCACCCCACCCCAGTCACCGGCACCGACGTGGGGCACGCCTGCCGCGCCACCGCAGTCATCCGCCCCGGCCTGGGGCTCCGGCGCCGCTGCCACCGCGCCCACACCTGCCTGGAACGCGCCCGGTCCGATGTCCGGGCCCTCCACCCCGCCGCAGCCCGTGCCGTCGATGCCCACCAACCCCTGGCCGCAGCAGCCATACCAGGCCGCCCCGCAAACCCAGGCCGCGCAAGCCGCGAGCCCCTGGATCCAGCCGCATCCCGCGCAGCCCTACGGCGTGCCGATGCCCCCGCCCGCGCCGCCCAAGAAGAACCGCAATGGCCTGATAGCGGCGGTGAGCATCGCGGCGGTGGTCGTTGTCGGCGGCGGCATCGCGATCGCCACCTCCGGCGGCAACTCAGGCGGCTCGTCGGGCGGCACCGGCGGCGGCACCACCGGAGGCACGCTCGGCGGCACCGGCGGCATCGGCGCCCTGACCCCGATCTCCGCCACCTTCCCGCTGTCCAGCCTGGTCACCGACGCGGACGCCGCGCAGTACCTGCACGCGACGCCCACCGCCTCGGCCCCCACCGACGACTCGACGGACGACCCCACCACCTTCGACAAGGACTGGCTGGTCGACACCGCGAGCTCGGAGCTGCGCGTCCAGGCTTCGAACTACAAGAGCAACAGCCAGCAGGCCGAGACCGACTTCGCCAACCACATCTCGACCCTGGCGACCGACGCGCAGTTCCAGGACGAGGGCGCACTCGGCAACTCGGACAAGACCGAGATCCAAGTCTCCACCGACCAGAGCAGCGGCCTGCAGCACTGCAAGATCGAAGTCCTGCGCGGCGGACTGGACGTGACGGTGACCTTCGTGGAGTCCGGTTCGGCGGCCAACGCCCAAACCGACGTGCTGAACCTCGCCAAGCTGATCACCGGCCGACTGCCCGCGAAGTAGAACGCAGCGACACCGCACTCGCGGTCGCGCCGAAGACTCCTGACGCGCGGCTGCGACCGGTTCAGCCCAGCTCAGCCCGCGCGATCCTGCCCAGTCGGCCCCGCCCCGCTCTAGCCCAGCAGCCGCCTCACGCAGCTCTCGCCCGAGCGCGTGCCGCGATCGGCCAGCTCGCCTCGCTAAGCCGCACCCGAGCGCACGCCACGATCGGCCAGCTCGCCTCGCTAAGCCGGACCCGAGCGCGCGCCGCAATCGGCCAGCTCGCCTCGCTAAGCCGCACCCGAGCGCGCGCCGCAATCAGCCAGCTCGCCTCGCTAAGCCGCACCCGAGCGCACGCCGCAATCAGCCAGCTCGCCTCGCTAAGCCGCACCCGAGCGCACGCCGCAATCAGCCAGCTCGCCTCGCTAAGCCGCGCCCGATCCTCCGCCCCTCCGACGCTCCGCAGCCCGCCGGGGCCCGCTCAGCCCCGAACGCCCTGCCCCCGCGCCTGACACACCGTCACCACACACCGCTCCAGCGCATAGGCCGGATCGTCCCCGCCGCCCTTCACCGCGGCGTCCGCGGCCGCCACGGCCAGCAGCGCGGTCGCGATCCCGTCCGGCGTCCAGCCGCGCACCTGCTGCCGCACCTTGTCGATCTTCCAGGGCGGCATCCCCAGGTCCCGCGCCAGGTCCGCCGGGCGCGCCCCGCGCGGGGCCGAGGCCACGCGCGCCACCGAGCGCACGCCGGCCGCCAGCGCGCTGGTGATCAGCACCGGCGCGGTCCCGGTCGCCAGCGCCCAGCGCAGCTGCTCCAGGGCCTGCGCGGTCCGGCCGTCGACCGCCAGGTCGGCCACGGTGAAGCCGGAGACCTCCGCGCGGCCGCTGTAGTACCTGGCGACCACCGTCTCGTCGATCGGCCCCTTGCCGTCCTCGGTGGTGTCGGAGATCAGCTGCGACGCGGCGGCCGCCAGCTCCCGCAGGTCGTTGCCGACCGCGTCCAGCAGCGCCCGCGCCGCCTCCTCGGTGATCTGCCGCCGGGCCGCCTTGAACTCGTCCCGCAGGAAGCCGATCCGCTCGGCCGGCTTGGTCACCTTCGCGACGTCCACCCGCGCCGCCCCGGCCTTCTCGACCGCGGTCAGCAGCGCTTTGCCCTTCACGCCGCCGTTGTGCACGACCACCAGCGTGATCTCCTCGGCGAGCCCGTCCAGCACGCTGGTCAGCATCGCCGCGTCGTCGGCGGCCAGGTCCTGTGCCGACTGCACCACCACGACCCGGCTCTCGCCGAACAACGACGGGCTCACCAGCTCGGCGAACGTCCCCGGGCTGAAGTTCCCCGGCGTCAGGTCCCGCGTCTCGGTGTCCGGGTCGACGGCACGCTTCGCGGCGGCGATCCGCGCCACGGCACGGTCGACGAGCAGTTCCTCGGCCCCCACGACGAGGACGAGCTGGGGTGGGGCGGCGACTTGGGCTGGCATCGGGTCAAGCATGGCACGGCCCGGTGACAAGTCCCTATTGCCCGGTCTATCTCACCCTTGCTCGGCCTGGTTGGCCTTGGCCGCGGCCTTCATCTCCTTCTTGAAAGCCCGCACCTTCACCAAGCTCGCCGCATCCACGACATCCGCCACCGACCGCGTCGAACCCTTCACGCCGTAGTCCCCGGCAGCCTCCCGCCAGCCCTTCGGCGTCACCTCGAACTGCTTCCCCAGCAGCGCCACCAGGATCTGCGCCTTCTGCTTCCCGTACCCGGGCAGCGCCGCGACCCGCTTCAGCAGGTCAGCACCGTCCTTCGCGCCGGTCCACACCGCCGAGGCGTCGCCGCCGTACTCCTCAGCCACGGCCCGCGCCAGCTTCTGCGTCCGCTCAGCCATCGCCTTCGGGAACCGGTGGATCGCCGGCACCTCGGAGAACACAGCGACGAACTTCTCCGGGTCGTAGCCCGCGATCAGCTCCGCGTCCAGCCGCTCCACCCCGAGGCGCGTGGCCAGCGCATAAGGCCCCGAGAACGCCTTCTCCATCGGAATCTGCTGATCCAGAAGCATCGCAGTGAGTACCCCCAACGGATCCGACGCGAGGAAAGCGTCGGCGTCGGGATCCTGGGCCAGATGCAACGTCACCATGCCCCCAGCCTGACAGAACCGCCGCCGCGCCACTGACGGTTCTGGTCCGTTCGAGGCACTGAATCACACAACCTCAGTCCTCGGACTCCATCCGTGCCAGAACGTCGGCGATGAACGCCCGCCCCTTCGGCTCCAGCCACGGACAGGCCAGGACCAGGTGGCACATCGACCCCAGCACCGTCACCGCACGCTTCTCAGCCACCTGCATGAACAGGCTCAGCCGGTTCAGCAGCCATTCCAGAACATCCTCGCGCGTCTCCGGGAACGCCCACGCCACCGCCACCAGCGCCATCCCGGCCGCCTCACAAACCCAGTCCTCCGGACCGTTCAGCAGCTCCACCAGGATCCGCCGCCGCTCCGAACCCACCCACTCCTGGTCGGCGCCGTGATGCGCGATCCCGACGCACGCGATCGTCTGCACCGAACGCACCCAGTAGTCCGGCACCTCCATCGCGAACCCGTCCGGCCACGGCGCGTTCTGCGGCGCCGGCGGGTACACCAGCACGCCGAGCAGGTCCGCGACCGGCACGCCGGCCAGCGCGACCGCGTGGTCGTACAGCGACGTCGGCCCCGGCCAGTTCGGCGTGGCCAGGTCCCGCACCAGCGCGACGGCCTGCGCGGACGGCGGCCCGACGGCCGGCACCGCGTCGCAGCCCTCGTACCGCCACACGGATATCGCGACGTCGGCGGCGGGCAGGCGCGGATCGGGGTCGCCGGTCTCCAGGAACCCGACCTTCAGCTCCGGGATCACCAGCCGCAGGGTGCCGATCGCGCTCGGCGGCTCGATGATCGACAGCGACATCTCCCCGGACATGCCGAGGTTGTCCTGCTCGACCAGCTGCCGCAGCACGTTGATGCAGGCCTCGGTGCCGCCGGTAACCCGGCCCAGCCACGGCAGCCGCTGGACGTGGTGGCCGACCAGGTAGCGGGCGTAGTCGTGCTCGGGGTGCGCACGGTGGTAGTCGGTGAGCTCCAGCAGGTGCGCGGTGTCGCCGTCGGCCTCGAACCGCATGCCGAGCAGGGCCGGCATGGCCTTCTCGTGCTCCGGCTCGACCGCGACAAGCTTCTCCAGGAGCGCCAGGCCCTCCGGACGCCGCCCCGCGTAGGCCAGCAGTTCGGCCAGGTCGACGACAAGGTACGTCTGCGACGGATCCTGCTCGATCGTCCGCGTCCACAGCGCGACGGTCTCGTCGATCCGGCCGCCGCGGCGCAGAGCGTTGCCGAGCATGATCGCCCCCATCGCCCCGGCGCCGTCCCGGATCGCCGCCTCGCCCCACTCCACGGCCAGCTCGGTGTCGCCGAGCCGCCGGGCCAGGCCGGAGGCGACGGCGGCGAGCTGCGCGTCGTCGCCGCGCGCCACCACCGCCTGAACGACCACGTAGAAGTGGACCAGCGCCGCCAGCTCCTCCTCCGACACCGGGTCGCCCAAGCCCTGACACAGCCGCAGCACGGCCTGCGTCAGCGACTCCGAGCTCAGCCGGGACGGCAGCTCCGGGTCCGCCATCCACGCCACCGCGGCCCACGGCCGCGCCGGCGCCGCACCCATGACGCCGGCCAGCAGCAGGACGGCCTCGTCCAGGCGGCCGAGGCCGGCCAGCAGGCTGGCCCGGCACGCGAGCTCGCCGGTGTAGCGCGAGTCGGCGGGGAACAGGTCCAGCGCCGCCACCGGACCGCCGACCCGCGCCACCAGCTCGGCCAGCACCTCGTGCGCCTCGGGCAGCGAGGGGTCGGTGCCGATCGCGCCGGAGACGTGGTTGGCGGCGTGCTCGGGGTCGCCGCCGTCGAGGATCAGCCGCGCCACCGCGACCTCTCCCTCGGCCTCCAGGCGCTCGCAGCACCCGGTGTCGCAGGCGTTGGTGTGAGTGTGCTGGTCGGCGTGTTCGTTCTGAGTGCCGTGCGCGTCCATGAGCCGGCTCCCCTCCAGACTCGGCGTCGGATAGGGGCACGAGACTATCCACAAGCTGCGACGCGCGGCGACAGCGCTTTGCTTCCCCTTTCCCTTTTATGGCTATCCGTGACAACGGACTGAGGGTGGCGGCTAGTGGCGTATCGCCACCCGCAGCCGACCGGCGGTGCCGAAGAGCACGACCTGTCCGTCCTCGTCGGTGCGGAAGACGCGCGCCCCGGCCCCCGAGGCCAGCGCGATGGTGCGCGGCGACGGATGGCCGTAGGTGTTGCCTTTGCCGACCGAGATGACGGCGACCCGTGGATGCACCGCGGCGAACAGGTCCGGGTCCTGATGTGCCGAGCCGTGATGCGGCACCTTCAGGACGTCGGCGGCGAGGTCCGGATGCGCGGCGAGGATCGTGGCCTGCGACGGCGGCTCGACGTCCCCGGTGAGCAGCAGCCGGAGCGGGCCGTCCCTCGTCGCCACCGTCACCTGGAGCACGACGCTGGAGTTGTTCGGGCCGGAGCCTTCCTCGCCGCCGCGTGGCGAGGCGCGAGCCTGGCGACGGCCTTTCCGGCGGCTCTTGTGGCTGGCTTCGGGCGGCGGCGTCGGCGGACTCGCGTTCGGGTCCGGCCACAGGACGTCCCAGGACACCGGGCCGAACCGCCGGTGCTCGCCGGCCGCCGCCACCGACGTGCTGACACCTGCCGAAGTGGCCCAGGACGCGACTTCGGCGGCGCCCTTGGGCGGGTCGGGGTCGTTCGTGGTCTCGATCTCGGTGACCTTGCGCCCCTTCAGCACGCCTGGGACGCCGTCGATGTGGTCGGCGTGGAAGTGGGTCAGGACCACCAGCGGGACTTTGCGGATCCCGAGCAGCGTCAGACAGTGGTCGGCCTTGGCGGGATCGGGGCCGGTGTCGACGACGACGGCCTCCGCCGGGCCCACGGCGAGCGCCAAGGCGTCGCCCTGGCCGACGTCACAGGCCGCGAAGATCCAGTTGGGCGGCGGCCAGGCGGGGGTGCGGCTGCGGATGACGAACACCGCGACGCCGATGGATATCAGCACCAGCAGGAGGACCGCGGCCGCTGCGATCATCCGGGCGCCGGAGCGAGTCGGGCCGCCCCGAAAGCCGTCCCCTCCGCGGCTTTCGGAGCTTTGCAGGCCGCGCCAGCCGGGGTCGTACCCGCGCCGGCGCCCTCCGTCAGGCCATGAGCCGGGCGATATCCAGGGTCCTTGCTCGTTCATGACGTCTCCTCCTTGTGGTGGGTCACCGCAGCCGTGATCAGGAAGACGAGCGCGTAGACCGCCAGCAGCGCCAGAGCCCCGGCCAGCCCGTCGGGCCAGGCGACGGTCGCGCCGGGCAGCCGGGATCCGTAGCGCGCGACCGCCACGATCCCGTCGGTCGGCCACTGCGCCAGCCACGCCACCGCCCGCCCCAGCGGGAGCCAGACGGACGCGGCGAGCAGGGCCACGGCCCCGAGGACGGTCGCCGGCCCGACGCAGAACTCCGCGAGGAGGTTCGCGGGCAGCGAGAGCGGCGTGATCGCGGCGGTGAAGGTGACAAGAATCGGCAGGCAGAAGGTCTCGGCCGCCGCGGTGCAGGCCAGCGACTCGGCGATGCGGTGCGGCACGCGCCGGTCGGTGAGCGCCTGCTGCCAGCCCGGAGCCAGGACGAAGAGGCCAGCGGTCGCGGACAGCGAGAGCGCGAAGCCGTAGGAGCGTGCGAGCCAGGGGTCGAACAGGAGCAGCAGCGTCCCGCCCGCGCAGAGCAGCGGCAGTCCCCGCGCACGGCGGCCGACGGCGGCCAGGAGCAGGCCGAGGACGGCCATCACGCTGGCGCGGACCATCGAGGGTTCGGGGCGGGCCAGGACGGTGAAGCCGATGACGACGGCCAGGCCGGTGAGGGTCAGGAACCTGCCTCGGACGCCGGCGAGCCGGGCGACCGGCATCGCCGCCGTCAGCACGAAGACGAGGTTCTCGCCACTCACCGCAGTGAGGTGCGTCAGCCCGGTGTCGCGGAACGCGGCGGCCAGGCTCTCCGGCTCCTGCGACACGTCACCGATCACCAGCCCCGGCACCAACCCGCGCGGGTCGGCGGGCAGGCGTGCGCAGGCGTCGCGGAGGGCTTGGCGGAGCCGTCCGGCGAGCCGCTGGAGCCGGTCGGGCCCGGCCAGGACGTCGGGCGGGCCGTGCACGGAGAGGGTGGCGGCGTCGGGGGTGTCGTCGCGCGCGGGGCGGAGGCGCCCGGTGACGCGCACGCGGGTGGAGGGCAGGAACTGCCACGCGCCGGGGTCGGACGCGAGCGCGGTCGCGGGCAGCCGCGTGCCGAACTCGTTGACGCGCTCGATGCGGAGCGGGACGACGGCGAACGGCCCGCGCGCGGAGGTCGCGATGTGGGGGTCGTCGGTGACGACGGCCTCGACGGTGACGTGGGCGCGCGTCGCCGCGAGGCGCGGGAGCGGCCCGCTGTGGGTGGCGATGGCGCGGGTGGTCGCGGCGGTCCCGGCGCCGGCCGCGACGAAGCAGGCTGCGGCGAGGGTTCGGCGGCGGGTGCGGGTACGGGTGCGGGTACGGGTTCGGGTGGTTGTGTTGTTGCCGCTGCGAAGCAGCAGTCCAGCGCCGGCCATTGCACATGCCGCCCAGAGCAGGAGAGCGGCCCGTGAGGCGAATCCGTCGCCGACGAAGGCCGCCCCGTACGCGGCCCCCAGGATCGGCACAAGCCGCAGGTCACGACGCGGGCGCTGGTCGTGCTCGACGGAGCGGAAGGTGACGGTCAGGCTCATCGCGTCACACCGTCACCGAATCGCACATGTCCGCGAACTTCCGCTCACCGATCCCCCGCACCTGCCGCAACTGCGACACCGAAGCGAAACGCCCATGCTCCGCCCGCCAGTCCAGAATCCGCTGGGCCAGCGAAGGCCCAATGTCCGGCACGGACTCCAACTGCTCCAACGTCGCAGTATTAAGATTCACCGGCTGCGCAGGCCTGCCCCGCTTCCCCCGCGAACCCCCACCCACCGAAGCCTGCGGCACCCCCACCACCGGACTCGGCGCCCCCGCGATCCCCACCCGCAACTGCTCCCCATCAGCAACCGGCCGCGCCAAATCCAGAGCCGTGACATCCACCCCCGGCAGCGCACCCCCGGCCGCAGCCAACGCCTCATAGACCCGCGCCCCAGCCGCCAGCACCTGGACGCCGGGATGCACAACCTTGCCCTCGACATCCACGACCACCCCACCGGCCGACGCCACCCCAGCCAACGCAGGACTAGTAGCCATCGCCGCATGCGGCGAGCACGTCTGCCCCTTCGCAGCACTCGCCGCCATCGCCACGACATAGCGACGCACAATCGGCGCCGAATACCAGCGGCCCATGGCACTGCCGCCGAGGAGATGCGCACGCTCGCCGCTGCCGCGAGCATGCGGCACGGCGGGGGGCACAGCAAAGTCCGTGGCTCGCTCGGCCGTCAGCCAACCAGCCACTCCGGCCGACCAAAGAAAAGTCGCCGACCCGGGCAAAGACCCCTCGGCCGGCTCACTCGCCATCATGAGTACGCCATCTCGCGCGACCAGGACACGCACTTGGTTGGCAAGGCTCCGCTCCAACAGCGCGGCAGCGGCCGGCTGTGAGACATGCGCCTGCTCGGCCAAGTACCAGCCAGCCGACGCGCTCGCCGCTTGGGCAGGCACATTGCGCGCACCGTCACGCGCGATCAGGACACTCCCATGCTCGGCGGAGGTCCAGCCGGACCATGCGTTCGCAGCTTGGGCAGACGACATCTGTGCGCCACCGCGCGCGACCAGAACACTGGCCTGCTTGGCGAAGAACCACCCAGCCGGCGGGTTGGCGCCATCGCGCACTCGCTCGGCGGAGGACCAACCGGACAGCGCGCCCCCAGGCCCGGCAAGCGCCATGCTCGCGCCCGACTGCTCGGCAACGCGCCACCCGGCCACTGCGCTCGCAGCCTCGACACGCGAAGCGAATGCACCATCGCGGGCTGCCACGGCGGAGGACCAGCCAGCTACCGCGCCCACAGGCCCGGCAAACGCCATGCCCGCACCCGCTTGCTCGGCAGCGCGCCAGCCGGCTACCGCGCTCGCAGCCTCGACGCGTGAAGCGAGTGCACCATCGCGGGCTCCAAAGGCGGAGGACCAGCCAGCCAGCGCGCCCGCAGGACCGGCAAACGCCACGCTCGCGGCTTCGGCAGGCAGCGCGAGTGCACCATCGCCGGCTTGCTTGGCGGAATACCAGCCAGCTACCGCGCTCGCGGCTTCGGCGGGCGCCATACGTGCACCATCGCGCGCGACGTGCCCACTCCCCCGCTCAGCCGGCAGCCAGCTCTCCGGCGTGCTGCCATCAAACTCGGCACCGGCAGCCGCCGGCACGACCCTCAAGACCCGCGCGCTCCACCCCGTCGGCGCGTCCGGGACCGTACGCGGGGGCCCCGAATTCCACGCATGCCCGCGGCACGTGCCGTCGCGTCCCGTCGCGGTGCTTCCCGGTTTGGCGTGGGGGTCGCCCGGTGGTGCGCCGGTGTCGGAGGTGGGGGTGGCGTGGTCGTCGTCGGGTGGCTGGGTGGTCGATGCCGCTTCTCCCCCGTTCCCCCCGCCCCCTCCCCCACCCGGTGCTGCTGCTGCCCCCGCGACATCGACGACCGTCCCCTGCGAGCGCGTCAGGTACCAGCCGCCGGCGGCTGCTCCGGCGATGGCTACCAGGGCCACTGCTGTAGCTGCTGGGAGGCTGAGGGCCCAGCGGCCGTGGAGGGTTGGCGGGATGCGGTGTTCGATGGACTGGGCCGCCCGGCGCCACCAGGGGCGGTTTGCGTGGTGCCGGGCGGCCAGCGCCTCGGAGAGAGGCATGGGGCCCTGTGCGGCAGGCGACCAGTGCCGCGGTGGGTCCCCCTGGAGCGACGCCAGTCGGTCGCGCGCCGATGGCTGCGGGCTGCGGGGTTGGGCGCTGCCGTTCGGTGCGGTTCCCGGTGTGGTTCGTTCCATGTCTGCGACGGTAGATCTTCGCAAAGTGCGCATACCAGTCGCGGGTTGGGGGCTGTGGATAACTCGGTGTGCGGGTGGGGGCTGGTCACTCTTTCGGGCTAGCCGTACGCGGGATCACAGCACAGATTCAGGGAGAGACAGGTTCAGGCGGAGAAAGGCCGAAGGAGAGGGACAAGCAAGAGGCGGCCGTCTCTCGTGGAGAGAGACGGCCGCCCGAGCAGGCTGAGACTACGAACGACTACGAACGTGGGCTAAACCGCCCCCACCGTCCGGAAAGGCTCCAGCTGAGCGGCCAGATCCTGATGAATAAGCGCCCGCACCAGCGTCCCGTGGTCCGTGTGCTCCTCCTTCAGCATCTCGCCCTCCGCGTGGATCCGGGCGACCAGGTCGCCGCGGTCGTACGGCACCAGCGCCTCCAGTTCCACGCCGGGGCGCGGGAGGTCGCGCTCGATGGCCGACAGCAGGTCGTCGATGCCCTCGCCCGTGCGGGCGGAGACCACGATGCTGTGCGGTTCGCGGCGTAGGAGGCGGGAGAGGACTTCGGGGTCGGCGAGGTCGGCCTTGTTGAAGACCAGCAGTTCCTTGACGTCGCCGGCGCCCATGTCGGCGAAGACGGCGCGGACCGCGGAGATCTGGCCTTCGGGGTCCTCGTCGCTAGCGTCCACCACGTGCAGGACCAGGTCGCTTTCGCCGACCTCCTCCAGCGTCGAGCGGAACGCTTCCACCAGCTGGTGCGGCAGGTGCCTGACGAAGCCCACTGTGTCCGACAGCGTGTAGGTGCGGCCGGTGGCGGTCTCCGTGCGGCGGACGGTCGGGTCCAGGGTGGCGAACAGGGCGTTCTCCACCAGGACGCCGGCTCCGGTGAGGCGGTTGAGGATGGAGGACTTGCCGGCGTTGGTGTAGCCGGCGAGGACCACCGAGGGGACGGAGCCTCGGCGCCTTTCGGCGCGCTTGGTCTGGCGTCCCTTGCTCATGTCGCCGATTTCGCGGCGGAGCTTGGCCATGCGCTCGCGGATGCGGCGGCGGTCGGTCTCGATCTTCGTCTCACCGGGTCCGCGGGTGGCCAGGCCGCCGCGGCCACCACCCATCTGGCGGGACAGGGACTGGCCCCAGCCTCGGAGCCTGGGGAGCATGTACTGCATCTGCGCCAGCGCGACCTGCGCCTTGCCCTCGCGGGACTTGGCGTGCTGGGCGAAGATGTCCAGGATCAGGGCCGTGCGGTCGATGACCTTGACCTTGACCACGTCTTCCAGGTGGATCAGCTGGCCGGGGCTCAGCTCTCCGTCGCAGATCACGGTGTCGGCGCCGGTGGCGACCACGATGTCGCGCAGTTCGGCGGCCTTGCCGCTGCCGATGTAGGTCGCCGGGTCCGGCTTGTCGCGGCGCTGGACGACGCCCTCAAGCACCTCCGAGCCGGCCGTCTCGGCCAGCGCGGCCAGTTCGCGCAGCGACATGTCGGCGTCCGCGGCGGTGCCGTCGGTCCACACGCCCACCAGCACCACGCGCTCCAGGCGCAGCTGCCGGTACTCGACTTCGGTGACGTCCTCAAGCTCGGTGGACAGTCCGGCCACGCGGCGCAGTGAAGCGCGCTCCTCCAGGTCGAACTGCTCCCCGTCGTGCCGGGATTCGGCCCACCGGCTGCGGTAGAGCGGGGCCGGCGCGTCGAAGGCGTCCTCGGTGTCCCACTCGGCTTCCGGCGTGTCGTGGTCGTTCAGTGCGTAGACCTCGTCGCGGGCAGCGTCCTTGTGGGATTCCGTCATGTGATTCCTCTTCATCTGTGGTTCATGAGTATCTGTGGTTCATGAGTGCTGACAGGCGCGGCGCCGGAACGCCGCGAGGCGGGGAGAATCGCTCTCCCCGCCTCGATGGTGACACGTGCTCGCCGATCACCGACACCAGATTTTCTTTCGGCACAGCATCACCGGCCGGTCGGTGAGGGCAAACGAGGCGTGCCGAACGTGTAGGGGTTCTCCGGGCCGGGCAGCGGCGAGCCGGGGACGTAGGGCAGCGCACCCATCGGGGGCTGCGGTCCCAGGGCCGGGCCGAGGCCGGCGGCCATGCCGGTCGTGGTCCCGAGCGCCGCCTGGGGTACCGCGCCGGACTTCGGCGCCACCCGGGGCGACCCGGAGGCCGGTCGGGTGTTGCCGGGCCGGTTGGCGGCGGTCCGGGAGTTGATCACCGCGGTCGGGATCTTCGCGGTCGGCAGCGTACGGGCGCCACGCGGGGCGCCGGCACCCACGCCGACCATCACGCCGGGGCGCTGGCCGTTGCCGGACGTGCTCTGACCGGCGGTGTCGGCCTGGCCGCTGCGGGCCGGCGGCATCGCCACCCGTTGCGGGGCGCGGCCGTCGGCCGGGACCAGGCGGCCCAGCTCCGCGGCCTCGATCTCGGCGGCCAGCTCGGCCGCGGCGAGTTCGGTGGACAGTTCGAGCAGCACGTCGGAGAGCTTGACCTCCAACGCGTCGCAGATTGCGGACAACAATTCGCTCGACGGCTCTTTCTGGCCCCGCTCCACCTCGGAGAGGTAGCCGGGGGACACCCGCGCCGTCGCGGCGAGCTGACGGAGCGTCCGTCCGCTGCGCTGCCGTCGGCCGCGTAGCACGTCGCCGAGTAGGCGGCGAACCAAGATCATCTCGGCTTCCCCTCCCTCATCGTTTCCGCTGGCCTGCTGGTTTATCTGTGAGAATCATGAGCCTGTGGAGCCACCGTACCCCGGCTGTTGCCGGATTACTCTTCTGCTTTGCTTGTTGTTATTCCCCGTTCAATGGTTCTCAACGGCTACGACGGGGTTTCCATTCCAAGAAGTTGCAGACCCGTTGTGAACTCGCCGTGAACCGGCCGCCACGAGGAGGGCAACCACCTGACTGCCACCGTATCCCGAGCCGCCGACAAGCGTCGGGTGATGGCCGCCCATCGGACAAAATCGAACACCCGTTCAGAGTACCGGGCGTGAGCGGCCGGGGGTGCGACGGTAATCACGGCGCATCACCCGTCACAACAGCCTCACGCGCATCGCTATTCCAGGTCGACGGCACCAGAACACGCCGGAACGCACCGCAACGGCCCTTGAGCCAAGGTGCCCCTAACGGCGGCACGACGTGACCCGACCGCACAGCGGAAGACGGTGCGGCGCGGCTGATCCAGCAGTCCCGGTTCACACTCGACCGGGCAGTTGCACGCTGCGGAGCCCTTCGGGCAGCCCTCGCCTTGAGTCTCACTGATCTCACAAACCTCAGACCGAGCCTCGGACGAAAGCCGGGCGCCGCAGCGGTGGGGCACCTGCTCACTGCCGGATCAGCCGTGGATTGCGCATTCCCGCGAAGATCGGAGAATTCCCGAACCTAGCGGGGCGCCGCCGCGAGCCACCCGCGCACCCGGTGCGCGGGCTGGACCGTCGCGCGGAACACGTCCGCGTCCCGGCCGTCCTCGTGCGGCGCGGCCACAGCGGAAGGCCCCGCGGGACCGCCGTGCGACCGATGCGAACCCGAAGCCGAAGCCTCCTGCGCACGCGACACCGTATCCCTCATCACCTTGTCATCCTCCCGTGCGCTCCAACCGTTTCCTTAGCGCGACGTTCGACCGGGTGCCGAGGTTGCCTCGGGGTCGGCGAGCATGCCCCTGATACGTCCCGCCTCCGGGGCGCCGATGACGACGAACATGGCCAGCGCCTCCTCCCGGCAGCCCCGGGCCCGCTCCGGCTGGCCGGCCACGTCCAGCACGTCCGCCAGCACCGCCAGGGCCGTCGCGTGCTGCCAGGTGTCGGCCGTCCCGCGCAGCACGCTCACCGCACGCTCCGCATGCTCCAGAGCCCCGCTGGGCTCGCCGAGCCCCAACAGCGCCCGCGCGCTGGAAGCATGCGCGGCACCCTCCATCGAGGGATGGACGTCCGAGAAGTACTGGGCCGCCTCTGCGAAGTACGTCAGCGACTCCCTATAGGCCAGCGTCTGCAGGTAGATGGAGCCGGTCTGGAAGAGCGCGTATCCGGTCGACACGTCGTCCCCCAGAGCGCGGCACAGAGCAAGCCCCGCCATAGTGCTCTCCAGAGCCTTCTCTGTACGACCCAGAACAAGCAGAGAACGCGCCATGTTCTGTCGTGCGGCAGCCTCCGACGCCACATCCCCGAACTCCCGGCTGACGCTCACCGCGCGCTCGTACAGCTCGATCGCCTCCGCGTCCCGCCCGAGGTCCGCATAGGTCATGGCGAGCAGGTTGACCGCATCGGCCTGAGTCTCGTCGCCACCCACAGCCTCGGCGGCACGGTGCGACAGCTCCGCCTCCTCCGCAGCGGCCTCTATCTGGTATGTCGCATAGAGGACCCGCGCCAGAGAGTGCCGCACACGCGCCTCACTGCGCACGTCCCCGCTCTCCACAGCAGCCGCAGCAGCATTACGCGCCGCCGCAGAGAGCTCATCCGCATAGCGTTCGATGCCAGGCAGCGAGACAAGGTGGTCGAGCAGCTCCACCGCCAGCGCCAGCGGCGCCACCCCGGCTTCGCACGCCCCTCGGGTCAGGACCCGCCGATTGAACACCGCATCCACCGAGCTGCCCTCGTCCGCGATCCAGCGCACCCCGGCCTCTACAGAGTCGAACTCTCTACCGGAGGACCGCGTAGGGGAAAGGCCGAGTTCTTCCACCGGTATACGACGCAGCCGCCGCATCGAGGCGAGGTAGAAGTCGAGCAGGCTCACGAAGCCGGCATCGGGCTCGCCGCCCTCGGCCTCGTACTGCTCGCGCGCATAGAGGCGCAACAGGTCGTGATACCGGTAGCGCCCTGGCGAGGAGGACTCCAGCATCGCGGCGTCCACCAGAGACTCCAGCACTTCTTCGGTGTCAGCCTCGTCCTGCCCGAGCAGCGCGGCGGCTGCGGCCGCCGAGACATCGGCACTGTCCAGTGACGACAGCCGCCGGAAGACGTCCGCCTGCGCCGGGGACAACTGGTGATAGCCCAGTTCGAACGCAGCGCGCACCGCGAGGTCGCCCACGGACAACTCGGCGAGCCGGCGCCGCTCGTCGGACAGCCGGGCCGCCAACGACCCGATACGCCACCGAGGACGCGAAGCGAGCCGAGCGGCCGCTATCCGCACCGCCAGAGGCAGATACCCGCACAGCGACACCACGTCTATGGCCGCTTCATGCTCCACCCCGAGGCGTTCCTCGCCGACGATCCGCGTGAACATGTTCATCGCCTCGCCGGGGTCCAGCACGTCGAGGTCCGCGAACGTGGCCCCGGCCAGCCCGGTCAGCTTCGGACGGCTCGTCACGACCACCGCGCACCCCGGAGCCCCGGGGAGCAGAGGACGCACCTGTGCGGCGTCCCGAGCGTTGTCCAGCACGATCAGAACCCGCCGCCCGGCCAGCGCCGAGCGGTACGCGGCAGCGCGCTCCTCCAGCCCCTGAGCCGTCTCCCCCTCTGAGATCCCCAGACCGCGCAGGAACGCAGCAAGCACCGGCGCGGGGTCGGCAGGTACCGGATCCCCTCCGCGCAAGTCCACATAGAGCTGTCCGTCGGGGAAGTCCTCCCGCACCAAGTGCGCCAGATGGATGGCGAGCGCCGTCTTGCCGACGCCTCCCAACCCCGACAGCGCACAGACCGCGACCGACTGCCCGACCGTGGTGGAGATACGCGCGGCGAGGACGCGGGTCAGGTTCTCGCGTCCGGTGAAGTCAGCCGTGTCGGCGGGAAGCTGCGCGGGGATCGTCGGCGGCTTCTCCAGAGCGGCGCCAGAAGGCGCTTCTGTCGGTCTCAGAGCTATTTCGGCACTGTCCGCTGTGTGGCGCACCAGAGAGGGGTCGGCGCGCAGGATCCGCTGGTGCAGCTCGCCGAGTTCGGCGCCCGGGTCGACTCCCAGCTCCTTGCGCAGGAGCCGTCGGGTGTCCGCGTAGACGCCCAGCGCCTCGGCCTGCCTACCGGTCTGGTAGAGCGCCAGCATGAGCTGCGCGCGCAGTCCCTCGCGCAGAGGGTGCTCAGCGGTGAGAACAGTCAGTTCCGAGACAGCGTCCCCGACCCGACCCAGCGCCAAGTCCAAGGCGATGCGGCTCTCCTGAGCGGCCGTACGCCGCTCCAGAAGCGTCGCGCGCAGGGACTCCGCATGGGGTCCGGGAATCCCGGCCAACGGAGTACCGCGCCACAGCGCCAACGCGCTGGCGAGTTCTCCCCGCGCACCGGCCACGTCGCCGGACATCTGGCGCTGCTCCGCGGTGGCGACGTGATCTTCGAACGTGAACAAGTCCACGTCCGAACGCTCTGCGCGCAACGCATATCCGCCGGCTATAGACGCAATGGCCTCCGCGCCGAAGACCTTACGGAGTCGGAACGCATAAGTGCGCACCGTCCCCAGGGCACCCTCCGGAGGCTCGTCACCCCACAGTCCCTCGATGAGTTCGTCGGCTGTCGCCACCCGACCGGCCCGTGACGCGAGCAGCGCAAGCACCGCCTGCTGCTGCGGGGACCCTACTTTGAGCTCTTCGGCTGGTTGTCCCGCGACGCCCACTCGCAGCGCGCGGACCGGTCCGAGCAGCCCGAACTGCACCACCACTGACCAATCCCACCTCATGAACGTGGCCCCCGTGGCCGTGTCTTGCCGAGTCCCGCGGCAGTGTCGTGCCGCGGGCGAAGTGAGGTCCTCCGGTGGACTAGACCGCTCGGAACCACCGGCCCACCATAGCGCGGGCATCCGACATACGGGACGGGATAGTCATGGTTGTCACGAACGTTGTCACGAACACAGTGGCGGCCGCCAGGCGGCCGCCACTGCGCCGATCACATCCAGGGACGCTCCGGTGGCCGGGCCGCCGGATGCTCCGCGAGTTCGTCCAACGCCAGGTCGACGGCCGCGTCGAGCTGCGGATCCCGGCCGGCGTTGGCGTCGGCCGGGGTGAATTCGACCTCGACAGTCGGGTCGCAGCCGTGGTTCTCCAGGCCGTACCCGACGGACTCGAACCAGTTCATGTACTTGGGCTGCATCACCGCGGTGCCGTCCAACAACCGGAAACGCGCGTCGATGCCGACCACGCCGCCCCACGTCCGCATCCCCACAATGGGGACGCCCCGGTCCTTCAGGTACTGATTGATGATGTCTCCGTCGGAAGCGGAGTACTCGTCGCACACCGACACCAGCGGCCCGCGCACCGCCGCCGGCGGATACGTGCGGGGCACCTTCCCGCGCACCAGCTTCCATCCGGTGACCCGCCGCAACAGCTGTTCGGCCACCAACGGCGAGGTGTTGCCGCCGCGGTTGTCGCGGGTGTCGACGATCAGGCCCTCACACGCGGTCTGCGTGGCCAGGTCGCGGTGGAACTCCGCCCAACCACGCGACCCCTGGTCGGGGAGGTGGACGTAGCCCAGGCGCCCGCCGGAGCGCTCCCGCACATAGGCCCGCCGCTCGGCGACCCACGCCTGATAACGCAGGAGACGTTCATCGTCGAGCGGCACGATGACGACGCGACGCCCGCGCGGAGCGGCGCCCCCCTCAGCACCCGCATCCCGCACCAACAGCACCTCGGTCGGCTTCCCGGCCTTCCCCGCCAGCAGCGGCCCCGGCCCGACGCCGGAATCCACCGGCCGGCTATCGACCGCGGCCACCACATCGCCGACCCGCGCACCGATCCCCGGAGCCTCGAACGGCGACCGCGCCTGCGGCACCGAGGCATCGCCGGGCAGGATCCGTGTGATCCGCCAGCGTCCCTCCGAATCGCGCTCCAGATCCGCGCCGAGCCGTCCCTGGCAGCGCGCGGGATCGGCGGCGTAACCGGTCTCGCGGACATAGGCGTGGGACGTCCCGAGCTCCCCCTGGACCTCCCAGAGCAGGTCCACCATGTCGTCGTGCGAACCCAGAGCCTCGGCCAGCGGCGCGTACCGCTCCCACACCCCCGGCCAGTCCACGCCGCCGAGGTCGTCCCGCCAGAAGAAGTCGCGCTGCAACAGCCACGCCTCCCGCAGGCTCTGCCGCCGCTCGGCCACCGGATCCACGGTCACCCGGATCCGCTCCAGGTCCAGCGGCTCCCGGTCGCCGTTGTCCGGACGCGCGTCGGAGGGCTGCGACCGCAGCACCCCGCCGTCGCGCACGAGCACCCGGCAGCCGTCGCCGCTGACCTCGAACGAGTGCGCCTCGTCGGTGAGCGTCAGCACGTCCCGCTTGCCGAAGTCGTAGCGCCGCAGCCGGGGCTTGTCCGCCTCGTTAGACGGATCCGACATGCTGTCGCCGAGCGCGCCGTGCTTGAAGCTCTCCAGCCACAGCACGCCGCCCTTGGCCGCACGCAGCCGCGAGTAGTCGCCGGTCGGGACCGGGAAGGGCACGACCCGGCCCGCGATGCCCTCGACGTCCACCCGGCTGCGCGTCCTGCCGGAGCTACCGGAGCTGTGCGAGCTACCCGAGCTGTCTGAACTACCAGAGCTGTCGGAGCTGTCGGAGCTGTCGGAGCTGTCGGAGCTGTCGCCATCGTCGTCACCAGCACCCGACTTCGCGTCCTCCCCGATCGGCCGCCCCTGAAGCGTAGGCGCGAAGGGCGAAGGCTCGTCGGCGGCCAGCGGCACCAGGTACGGCCGGGCCCCGGGCACGAAGAAGAGGTCGAACACCTCGTCCGCGTAGTAGGGGTCGTAGGTGCGGTTGGACAGGAAGGCCAGATGCTTGCCGTCCAGCGTGAACGCCGGACTCCAGTCGAGGAACCGGCCGTCGGTGACGTCGACCGGGGTCAGCGTGGCCACGTCCGCGAGCCGGATCTTGCGCGGGCCGTCGGCCTGCGTGCCCTCGGCCCAGGCCAGCCAGCGCGAGTCCGGCGAGAACGCCGGATCCTCGGCGAGCGTGCCCCAGGCGTTGTGCGGCCCGCCGGCCGCGACGCGCGCCGTGCCACTCCCGACCTCGACCACCAACAGCCGGTTGTCCTCGGTCGAGACGGCGAGATGCGCGCCGTCCGGCGAAGCCGACAAGCCCGCGACCCGCGTCACCTCTCCGGTCAGGATCCTGCGGACCACCGCCTCGCGGTCCACGGCCTCGTTGTCGGCATCGACCGGCCCGATCTCGATCGACCACTCCCCGCCGGAGTCGGTCACCCACGCGGCGAACCCGGTCTCCCCGAGCACCACCGGCAGCCGCGCCCGAACCCCCGGCGTCACCGCGAGCGCCCGCGCGGGGCCGTCCTTGGCCGCGAGCCAGTGAATGGTGCCGCGCACCGTGACCGCTACCGCGCGTCCGGTCCGGTCCGCCGCGAACCCGCCGAGGTTCTTCGACGCCGCGACCGGGTACTCCGTGCGGCCTATTCGAGTTCCGGCCAGCCGCACCTCCAACGGCCGGGCCTCGCCCTCCAACTCCTCCAGCAGCCACAACCGCCCGCCGCGCATGAACACCACGCGCACGCCGTCGGTTCCGGCGTGCCGCGCGAAGAACCCGGACGGCTCGTCGGTGTGCTGACGGAGGTCGGACCCGTCCGGCCGGCACGAGTAGAGCTCTGAGACTCCCCCGGCGTCCGACAGGAACGCGGCCCGATCCCCCACCCACATCGGCGCGTCGATGTTGCCCTCGTGCTCGCGCAGGATCCGTCGGAAGTCGCCGGAGCCGTCCGCGTCGACCCACAGCTTGCCCGCGCGACCGCCCCGATAGCGCTTCCACCACGACGCGTCGTGCGCGATCCCGCGCCGCGTCATGACCGCACCGCCGGGACCGTGCAGCGCGAGCCCCTGCAACGTCCCGTAGGGCAGCGGCGTTGGGACGCCGCCGCCGAAGGGGACGGCGTGCGCCCGCACGTCCCCGCGCAGCGGCAGCCGGCCCCCGGCCACCACCACCTCGTCGGCCGACGACCAGCCGAGCACGTCGGTCCGGTCGTCGGCCCAGTACGTCAGCCGCGTCGCCGCGCCGCCGTCGACCGAGGCCACGTACGCCTCCGGCGCCCCGTCGCGCTGCCGCGTCCACGCCACCCGCGCGCCGTCCGGGGACAGCCGGGGGCTGCGCGCCGGCTGCCAGTCCGACGTGAACCGCGCGGCCCGCACCGAGCCGCCCGCACCGGCGGGCAGCTCGGCGAGCCAGACGTCGTCCTCCGCGACGAACGTCAGCAGGTCCCCCGAAAGGTGCGGGAACCGCAGATACGAGGTCTGCGACATCAGTGCTCGTACACTCCCGGCACCGACGGCGCAGCCACCGGCGGCTCCTTCGCCAGCGCGTCCAGGGCGATCTCGATCGCCTTGTCCAGCTGCGGGTCGGCCCCGGCGACGAAGTCCTGCGGCCGGAACGCGACCGGGACGGTCGGCTCGCAGCCGTGGTTCTCCAGCCCGTAGAGCCCGACCGAGTTGAAGACCAGCGCGTAGCGCGGCTGCGTCACGAACGTGCCGTCCACCAGGTAGTAGCAGTCGTCCATGCCGATGACGCCGCCCCAGGTGCGGGCCCCGACCACGGTCACGCCGTTGTCCTTGAGCGCCTGGTTGATGATGTCGCCGTCGCTGCCGGCCTCCTCGTCGCAGACCGAGACCAGCGGCCCGATCGGCGCGTACGGCGGATAGGTGTCGGGCAGCTCGCCGCGGGCGAACTGCCAGGCGAGCGGCTTGCGCAGCAGCCGCTCCACCACCAGCGAGGAGGTGATGCCGCCGCGGTTGCCCCGGGTGTCGACGACCAGGCCGTCCTTGACGATCTGGGCCGGCAGGTCGCGGTGGAACTCGGCCCAGCCCGGCTCGGCCTGGTCGGGCAGGTGCACGTAGCCCAGGCGGCCGCCGGACTTCTCCAGCACGTACGCGCGCCGGTCGGCGACCCAGTCGCGGTAACGCAGCGCCACCTCGTCGGCGATCGGCACCACGACCACCGCGCGCTTGGTTCCGGCCGCGTTCTCCAGCGTCAGCTCGGTCGGCTGGCCGGCCTTGCCCGCCAGCAGCGCGGCCGGACCGGAGCGTTCCGGGACCGCGACGCCGTCCACGGCGGTGATCGCGTCACCGACCCGGGCCGCCACCCCCGGCGCGGCCAGCGGCGAGCGGGCCGCCGGCACCGAGTTGTCGCCCGGCAGGACCCTGACGATCCGCCAGCGGCCGTCCTCGTCCGGGGCGAGGTCGGCACCGAGCAGGCCCTGCTGCCGGGCCTCGTCGCGGGACGTCTTCGGGGCGTCGACGTAGGCGTGCGAGGTGCGCAGCTCGCCCTGCAGCTCCCACAGCAGGTCCACGAAGTCGTCGTCCGTCGAGGCGGCCGGGACCAGCGGCAGGTAGCGGGTGCGGGCCGCCTCCCAATCGATGCCGTCCATGGCCGGCTTGATGTAGTTCTCGGCCTGCAGGCGCCAGGCCTCGGTGAAGGCCTGGACGCGCTCGGCCTCGGGGACGACCTGCAGCCGGATCCGAGCCAGGTCCACGGTTTCCGGCTTCGCGTCGTCGGCCTTGTCCGCCGGACGCACCGAAAACGCGCCGTGGTCGGAGACGACCAGGCGCGCGCCGTCGCCGGAGACCGCGTAGCCGTCGAGCTCCTCGACCAGCGTCTGCTCCTCGCGCTTGCCGAAGTCGAAGCGCATCAGCGCGGGCCGGGACTCGTCCTTGCCGGAGCCGGCCAGCTGGGTGCCCAGGGCGCCGGTGACCGGCTTGGCCAGCCAGGCGACGCCGCCCTTCACCGCCGCGAGGTCGGCGTAGGTGCCGGAGGCGACCGGGAACGGGACGGCGCGGGTGGTGATGCCGAAGGCGTCGATCACCGTGGTTGGGATCTCAGAGTCCTTCTTCGCCCCGTCCGCGCTCTCGCCACCGTCGTCGCCGTCGTCCACCGGACGCCCGCCGAGCTCCGGATCGAACGGCGAGGGCTCGGTCTCGGCCAGCGGGACCAGGTAGGGCCGCGTCGAGGGGAGGAACGAGTAGTCGAAGTACATGTCCTCCTCGTAGGAGTCGAACGTGCGCGCCGACAGGAATGCCAGGTGCTTGCCGTCCGCGGTGAACACCGGGTTCCAGTCCCGGAACCGCGGCTCGGTGACGTCGACCGTCTCCAGGCTCGCGACGTCGGCGACCCGGATCTGCCAGGCGTCCGGCACGTTCGAGCGCTGACTCCACGCGAGCCACTTCGAGTCCGGCGAGAACGTCGGCTCGGAGACGAAGTTCATGCCCCAGCGCGGCATGGCCCGGAAGGTGCCCTCGCCTTCGACGACCACGCGCAGCGTGCCGGCCTCGACGTCGACGAGGAGCAGCTTGTTGTCGCGGGTGGCGGCGGCCAGGTACTTGCCGTCCGGGGAGGCGGCGAGTTCGTTGACGTACCCGAACTCGCCGGTCAGGATCCGGCGGCGCTGCGAGCCGTCAGCGGCCGCGATGTCGATCGAGTACTCGCCGCCGGCGTCGATGACCCACGCGGCCTGCCCGGTCCGGCCGAGCACGACGGGCAGCCGGCTGCGCGTGCCCTCCTCGACGCTGAGGCCGCGCGCCGGGCCGTCCTTGTGGGTCAGCCAGTGCACCGTGCCGCGGACCTCGACGGCGCTGGCGCGGCCGGTGTGGTCCGGGCTGACGGCGCCGAGGTGCTCCGCGGCGTCGATCGGGCGCGGGGTGCCGGCGCGGCGCGCGCCGGGGAGGCGGATGTCCAGCGGGCGCGGGTCGTCTTCGAGGTCTTCCATCACCCAGAGCCGGCCGGCCCGCTGGAAGACGATGCGGACTCCGTCGGTGGCGGCGTGGCGCAGGTAGTAGCCGCCCTCGCCGGTGGTGTGGCGGCGCAGGTCGGTGCCGTCGGGCAGGGCGGAGTAGAGCTCTGCGACGTCGTCCTCGTGGTCGGAGTGGAAGACCACGCGGCCGTCGAACCACATCGGGTCGCCGAGGTTCCCCTCGACGTCGGCCAGGAACCGCTCGAACTCGCCGGTACCCTCGCGGTCGATCCACAGCTGGCCGGTGGCGCCGCCGCGGTAGCCCTTCCACAGGTAGGAGTTGCCGGCGTAGAAGCGGCTCAGGACCGCCGGGCTGCCTTCCGCGCCGGGCTCAGCGAAGGCCAGGGCCTTGAGGTTGCCGAAGGGGAGCCGGGCCGGGTGGCCGCCTTCGAAGGGCACGGTGTGCGCGAAGTTGTAGAAGCGGTGGCCGTGGCCGCCCCAGCCGCGCACGATCACCTCGTCCTGCGACGCCCAGCCGATGGCCTCGGTGCGTGGATGGCCCCAGTACGTCAGCCGATGACCCGCCGGGCCCTCGACCGGCTGGGCGAACACCTCGACGACGCCCTCCCGCGCGGACGTCCACGCCAGGCGCGAACCGTCCGGCGACAGCAACGGCCTTTTGACCGGGACGCGGTCTGAGGTGACCCGCGAAGCGCGGGCCGAAGCGGCGAAGCCTGGCAAGTCGGTGACCCACACGTCGTCATCGGCGACGAAGGTCAGAGTCGATCCGGACAGATGCGGGTAACGGAGGTACGTCGTCGTCTGCGTCACCTGTCGAACGTAGGGCAAAGAGTTCCGACTCTGCCACTGATAAGGGACGATGTACCGGCGGGGGGAGTTTTGAGTTCACGCACCTTGACGGCCGGGCGCACAACAGTCCCGACGCCCGCCGCCAGTGCGCTTTGCGCTTCGAACATGACAACAGCGGCCCCGGCGGGTCGCCGGAGCCGCTGCTGTCAGCAGAGTCCTCGCTCAGAATTCTTCAGGCGAGGCAGCCACTAGTCCAGGCCGTAGTGGCAGTTGTGGTGCCAGAAGCCGTGCCAGCCGTCGTTCCAGCCGCCGTCCCAGCCCCCCTGCCAGCCGACGACGCTGACCACCACACCGTCGCCGTTCCCGACCACGTCGTGGTTGCCCACGACGTTCCCAGCGCCCTGCGTCACGTTGCCACCGGTGCCCTGCACGACGTTCCCGGTCCCCACCCCGCTGTTGCCGGAAGTGGAGCCCGAGGTGGTGCCGATGTTGGTACCGCTGGAGTTGACGTCGGCGCTGGCGGCCGAGGCGCCGGCGAGGATGAGGGCGGCGACCGTCGCGGTCGTCGCCAGGGTCTTGGTCACAAAAGACATGCAGTCCTCCGTGTTGTTGTGAAGCCCCCCATCAGGGCCCGCACTGTGAGTCTCACACCGCAGAGGCCGCTATATGCGGATCATCACACTGAAACCACCGAAACCGGTCGCTCTCCGACACGAAGGACGTGCGGGGGCTGGATTGTCCCGGGTTTCGGCACACGGATTGTCTGGAAGCTGATACTTTCCCGCGGGTTCAGATGTACGCCGGGAATTGGAGTTCGAGATCCCGGCGAAGGCACGGCCGACGAGGAGGAATCGCGTGACGAGTCGTAGAACGCTCTCCGATCTTCACCAAGAGAACGCCACGGACCCGGAGTTCCAAGCCGCCGATGCCGAGGCCCGGCTTCGCTTCGATCTCGGAGAAGCAGTCTTGGCACGCCGCGAAGCATTCGACCGGAGTCAGACGCGCCTCGCGCAACGCGCTGGCATGGGCCCCGAGGCAGCGACCGGCTGAACCACCCCACAAAGCGTCGGCCCCCGCGCACACCACCCGCGCGAAGGCCGACGCCGCCACCTCACGCGTTCGTCGGGAACCCGAGGTTCACGCCGCCGTGGCTCGGGTCCAGCCAGCGCTGGGTGACGGCCTTCGTGCGCGTGAAGAAGTGCACGCCGTGCGGGCCGTAGGCGTGGGTGTCGCCGAACAGGGAGGCCTTCCAGCCGCCGAAGGAGTGGTAGGCCACCGGGACCGGGATCGGGACGTTCACGCCGACCATGCCGACCTCGACCTGGTCGCGGAAGCGGGCCGCGGCGCCGCCGTCGTTGGTGAAGACCGCCACGCCGTTGCCGTAGGGGTTGCTGTTCACGAGGGCCAGGGCCTCGTCGTAGGACGGGGCTCGGACCACGGACAGGACCGGGCCGAAGATCTCGTCGGTGTAGATGCTCATCGACGAGGTGACCTTGTCGAACAGGGTGGGGCCGAGCCAGAAGCCGTTGCCGGTGTCGATGCCGGCCTCGGCGCCGCCGATGGTGTGCTCGCGGCCGTCCACGACCAGGTCGGCGCCGGCGTTGACGCCCGCGTCGAGGTAGGAGGTGACCTTGTCGCGGTGCGCGCCGGTGACCAGGGGGCCCATCTCGCTGTCCGGGAGGCAGCCGGGGCCGACCTTCAGCTTCGCCATGCGCTCGGTGATCTTGGCGACCAGCTCGTCGCCGATCGGGTCCACCGCGACCAGGACCGACACCGCCATGCAGCGCTCGCCGGCGGCGCCGAAGCCGGCCGACACCGCGGCGTCGGCGGCCAGGTCCAGGTCCGCGTCCGGGAGCACCACCATGTGGTTCTTGGCGCCGCCGAGGGCCTGCACGCGCTTGCCGTAGCGGGTGCCGTTCTCGTAGACGTAGCGGGCGATCGGCGTGGAGCCGACGAAGGACACCGCGTGGATGTCGGGGTGCTCCAGCAGCCGGTCCACGGCCACCTTGTCGCCGTGCGCCACGTTGAACACGCCGTCCGGCAGCCCCGCGCGCTTCCACAGCTCCGCCAGGAACACCGACGCCGACGGGTCCTTCTCCGACGGCTTGAGCACCACGGTGTTCCCGGCCGCGATCGCGATCGGGAAGAACCACATCGGCACCATCGCCGGGAAGTTGAACGGCGAGATGATCGCCACCGGCCCCAGCGGCTGGTGCAGCGAGTACACCTCGACGCCGGTCGAGGCGGAGTCGGTGAACGCACCCTTGAGGATGTTCCCGATGCCGCAGGCGAACTCCACGACCTCCAGCCCGCGCGCCACCTCGCCGAGCGCGTCGGAGTGCACCTTGCCGTGCTCGGCGACGATGAGCGCGGCGAGCTCGTCCTGGTGCTGGTTCAGCAGCTCCCGGAACGCGAACAGCACCGTCGTGCGCTTGGCCACCGACGCCGCCCGCCACCCCGGGAACGCCGCCGCGGCCGCGGACACCGCGTCGTCGACCTCCTTCACCGAGGCGAAGTCCACCGATCCGGTGACGGCCCCGGTCGCCGGGTCGTGCAGGTCGCCGTGGCGCGCGGCGACGCCGTCCCACGCGCGGCCGTCGATCCAGTGGGTGACGTGCTTGGTCATGGCGTTCCTTAAGGGGTGCTTGGGATGAATTCCGACGCTGCTGATGAGTCTGCGACCGGCGGCCGGGTCCGACAACGCTCAGGCTGTCAGGGGATCCGGCGAAAAGGCTGACAGCCTGACTGATCCGAATCCGTCCGAACCCGCGCGATGAGTTCGGGCGACGCCGCCGGTATGTACCTGCGACCGACTCACCACGAGGGAGAACCCGATGTCAGACAATCGTGAAGCGGACACGGCGGCGATCCAGGCGGTCCTGACCGCCTCATACAAGGCCTGGGACGCCGGCGACGCCGCCGCCATGGTCGCCGACTACACGCCCGACGCGACCGCCATCATGACCGGCTCGCTCCGCGGCAGCCGCGAGGAGATCCGCGAGGGCATGGCCCTGGCCTTCCAGGGCCCGCTCAAGGACACCTCCACCTACAACAAGCAGCTGAGCCTCCGCTTCGTCGGCCGGGACGCGGCCATCGCGGTCAGCGAGTCCGCCATCCTGTTCGGCGGCCAGACCGAGGCCCCGGACGCCGGCAAGGTGAACACGACCTGGGTCTTCGAGAAGCGCGACGGCCGGTGGCTGATCGCCGCTTACCACAACAGCCCGGTGCTGGCGCCCGCGCAGTGAACCGCCGCGTGGCGCCCCGGCCGCCCCGGCTTCCCTGGGCAGCCGGGGCGCCACGCTCTCAGGAGTCGAACCCCATCCCGAACCGGTCCAGCGTCCGCAGCCACAGGTTCCGCCGGCCGCCGTTCTGGTCGGCGCGCCCCAGAGCATTGCTGGTCACCGTGATCCCGAACCACTTCAACGGCTCCGGCGGGAACGGCACCGGCTTGCTCCGCACCATCTTCAACGACGTCCGCTCAGTCTCCGCACCCGACAGCAGATCGAGCATCACGTCCGCCCCGAACCGCGTCGCCCCGACCCCGAGCCCGGTGTACCCGACCGCGTACGCGACCGCGCCGCCATGTGCCATGCCGAAGAACGCACAGAACCGTGAGCAGGTGTCGATGACGCCGCCCCACTTGTGCGTGAACTTCAGCCCCTCCAGCTGCGGGAACGTCTCGAAGAAGTGCCCGGCAAGCTTGTCGAACGTCTCCGGCCGCTGATCCAGCCGCGAAGAGATCTTCGATCCGAAGTGGTAGACCGCGTCGTAGCCGCCCCACAGGATCCGGTTGTCCGCGGACAGCCGGTAGTAATGAAAGTGGTTCGCCGAGTCGCCGATGCCCTGCCGGTTCTCCCAGCCGATCGCCGCCATCTGCGCCTCGGACAGCGGTTCGGTCATCAGCGCGTAGTCGTAGACAGGAACGATGAAAGACCGCACCCGCCTCAAAAGACTCGGGAAAGCGTTCGTCGCCAGCGCCACCTTCGGCGCCCGCACCTCGCCGCGGTCGGTCGCGACCCGCATCAGCAAGTCGTCGCGCTCCAGCACGGAAACCGGCGACTTCTCATGGATCCGCACCCCGAGCCGCAGGCACGCGTCCCGCAGTCCAAACGCCAGCCGCGCCGGATCGACCATCGCGCAGCCGGTCTTGTCCCACAGCCCGGCGTGGTACGTCGGCGAAGCCACCTGCGCCTGCACCGCCGCGCGATCGAGGAACACGACGTCCTCCGACGTCTCCGCGGAAGCCAGCTCCTCCGCCTGCCACTCAGCGGTAGCG
Organism: Catenulispora sp. GAS73; assembly: GCF_041262085.1. NCBI lineage: Bacteria > Bacillati > Actinomycetota > Actinomycetes > Catenulisporales > Catenulisporaceae > Catenulispora > Catenulispora sp. GAS73. The sequence goes on along the minus strand of NZ_JBGCCM010000016.1, from coordinate 35,381 downwards.
ACGGCCAGCTCCCCGGAGCGCCGGAAATCGCACTCGATCCCGTACCGCTCCAGCGTCGCCTCGATCGCGTCGAGGTTCTCGTGCCCGAGCCGCTCCAAGGTGTCCATCTCGTCGGGCCAGCGGGACTCGCCGTTGTCATAGCCGTGGGTCAGCGACGAGGAGCAGAACCCACCGTTGCGCCCGGAGGCGGCCCAGCCGATCCGGTTCGCCTCCAGCAGCACCACGTCCCGGTCGGGGTCGCGTTCTTTCGCGCGCAACGCCGTCCACAGCCCCGAGTAGCCGCCACCGACGACGACCAGATCGGCGACCGTCCGTCCGGCCAACGCCTCCAGGGCTCCGGGGCGGTCGTGCGTGTCGAGCCAGTAGGGAGTGGGGGACGCGTCGGCCAGCAGATGGTCGTACTTCATGGTGCAGCGGCACCCTCTCAGAAAGCGAAGGGGGCGCCGGTACGACGCCCCCTAAGGTTGGATTGTACTGATTTGAGCGGTCGAACGACCCTTAACGAGCCTTCGACGTCTTCAGCCACTTCGGCACCTCGGCGACCGCGATGCCCGCCAGCGTGACGATCAGCATCAGCGAACCGATCACGTTGACCTGCGGCGGGATGCCCTTCTGCACGGCGTTCCAGATCCAGTACGGGAACGTCACCGAGTTGCCCGCGGTCATCTCCGTGATGATGAAGTCATCGAAGCTCAGCGCGAACGACAGCAGCGCCGCCGCCCCGATCCCGGGCGCCACCAGCGGGAAGGTCACCCGCCAGAAGGTCTGCCAGGGCGTCGCGTACAGGTCCTGCGCCGCCTTCTCCAGCATCGGGTCCATGCCGTTGAGCCGGGACTTCACCGTGATCACCACGTAGCTGACGCAGAACATGATGTGCGCGATGAGGATCGACTTGAAGCCGAGGAAGTCCACGCCGAACGTGTTCAGGAACAAGGCCAGCAGCGTGGTGCCCATGACGATCTCGGGGGCCGCCATCGGCAGGAACAGCACGCTGTTGACGAACCCGCGGCCCTTGAAGCTGTGCCGCACGATCGCGAACGCGATCATCGTGCCCAGGATCGTGGCGACCAGCGTCGCCAGCAGCGCGATCTCCAGCGAGAGCATCAGCGGGTCGTGCAGGATCCCGTCGTCGAGCGGGTTCTTCCACGCGTCGAGCGAGAACTTCTCCCACTTCACGTTGTACTTGCCCGAGGGCTTGTTGAACGACATCCACACGACGACGAAGTTCGGCACCAGCAGGAAGAAGAAGATCAGGAACGCGACGATGGCGATCACATGCTTGCGGAACCAGTTGATGACAGCCATCAGACGATCTCCTCCGTCCCGGCTCGCTTGATGTAGGCGAGGGTGATGACCAGCGTGCCGACCATCAGCAGCACCGACAGCGCCGCGCCGTACGGGATGTTGCCGCCGGTGCCGATCATCTGCTGCTCGATCACCGTGCCGATGACCTTCGTCTTCGGCCCGCCCAGCATCACCGCGTTGGTGTAGTCGCCGACGGCCGGGATGAAGGTCAGCAGCGTGCCGCCGACGATGCCGGGCAGCGCCAGCGGGAACGTGACCTTGCGGAAGGTGGCCCAGGCCGAGGCGTACAGGTCCTGGCCTGCCTCGTGCAGCCGCGGGTCGATCTTCTCCATCGCGGTGTAGATCGGCAGCACCGTGAACGGCAGGAAGTTGTAGACCATGCCGCAGACCACCGAGAACGGCGTCTGCAGCACGCTGTTGTCCGAGTACGTCCAGCCCATCCCGCTCAGCAGCGGCGTGATGTGCAGCGTGTTCATGGTGTGCACGACCCAGCCGTCGTCGGCCAGGATCGTCTTCCACGCCAGCGTGCGGATCAGGTAGCTGGTGAAGAACGGCGCCACGACCAGCGCCATCAGCAGGTTCTTCCAGCGCCCGGCCTTGAAGGCGATGAAGTACGCCAGCGGCAGCGCCAGGATCAGGCAGAACACGGTGCACATCACCGAGTACTCCAGCGACCGGATGACCTGCTGGTGCCACTGGCTCCAGACGTCGCCGAAGTTGGCCCAGCGCCAGCTGAGCACGAACCCGGTGTCCATGTCGCCGGTCTCGACCGAGGTCGAGACGATCGACCACATCGGCACGATGAAGAACACCACCAGCCAGGCGATGCCCGGGGCCAGCAGCAGGTAGGGCAGAGTCGCCCGCCGTCGCAGCACCCGCTTGTCCGCGCGCTGCTCGGCCGCGGTGGGCCCGGGGACCAGTTCGTCGACGACCTCGGCGGCCGCGGGCGGCGCGCTCACGAGGCGGCCTCCAGGTCCGCCTCCGCGCCGGCGTCGATGTCCTGCTTGCCGTCCAGGCCGAAGCCCTGCGACGGGTCCCACGACACGACGACGTCCGAACCCGGGCGGAAGATCTGCGCGCCGTCGTTCTGCACGAACACGCCGAGCTCGTCGCAGCCGGAGGCCTTGACGATGTACTGCGTGGACACCCCGACGAAGCTGGTGTCGGTGACCACGCCGCCGGTGAGCACGTTGCGGCCGTCCGGCACCTCGTCGGCGGAGGCGTGGATCGACATCTTCTCCGGACGGACGCCGACGATGACCTCGTCACCGGAGGCGTTGTTGCGCGCGGTGGGGATCAGCACGCGGGTGCCGTCCTCCAGCGTCACCTGCAGGTGCTCACCGACGGTTCCCGATGCCTTGCCGGGCAACAGGTTCGACTGCCCCAGGAAGTTGGCGACGAACGTCGTCTTCGGGTTCTCATACAGGTCGGTCGGCGACCCGAGCTGCTCGATCCGGCCCAGGTTCATGACCGCGATGGTGTCGGCCATGGTCATGGCCTCCTCCTGGTCGTGCGTGACGTGCACGAACGTCAGGCCCACCTCGGTCTGGATCCGCTTGAGCTCGATCTGCATCTGCCGGCGCAGCTTCAGGTCCAGCGCGCCCAGCGGCTCGTCCAGCAGCAGCACCTGCGGCCGGTTGATCAGCGCCCGGCCGAGCGCGACGCGCTGCTGCTGGCCGCCGGAGAGCTGGTTGGGCTTGCGCGCGCCGATGTGCGAGAGCTCGATCAGGTCGAGCATGTCCTGGACGGGCTTCTTGACGTCCTTGACGCCGCGCCGCTTGAGGCCGAAGGCGATGTTGTCCTGGATGGTCAGGTGCGGGAACAGCGCGTAGTTCTGGAAGACGGTGTTCACCGGGCGCTTGTAGGGGCGCAGCCGGGTGATGTCGCGGTCCCCGATCAGGACCCGGCCGTTCGTCGGCTCCTCCAGGCCGGACACCATGCGCAGCGTCGTGGTCTTGCCGCAGCCGGACGCGCCGAGCAGCGCGAAGAACGAGCCCTGCGGAATCGTCAGCGTCAGATCCTTCACGGCGGCGAAGTCGCCGAAGCGCTTGGTGACGTTCACCAGCCTCAGGTCACCGGCCACGCCGCCTCCGGCCGAGGTCTCAGTGTTCTTACTCATCTACCGCTGCCTGCCTGTCTTGCCTTCGGGGAGGGGATCGGAAAGGGGAAGGGAGGGGATCGGCATCAGCCGGTGACGTCCTTGAACTGCGAGACGTACTTGTCGAGGGTCTTCAGGTCCAGGTTCTGGAACTCGTGCGCCTTGGCCTTGGTGGCCGCGTCCGGGAAGATCAGCTGGTTCTGCAGCGCGTTCTTGTCGATCGCCTGCATCGCGGTGTCCGCGCCCTGCATCGAGGGGATGTAGCTGATGAAGTCGTCCAGCGCGGCGCCGACCTTCGGCTCCAGCATGTAGTTCATGAACTTCTCGGCGTTGGTCTTGTGGGAGGCCATGGCCGGGACGCACATGTTGTCGGCGAACCAGAGCATGCCCTCCTGGGGCACCACCCAGACGATGTTCGGGTCGCCGATCTGCGCGATGTCGCCCGAGTACGCCATACACATGGCGTAGTTCCCGTTAGTCAGGTCGTTGATGTAGTCGTTGCCGGTGAACTGCCGGATCTGGTTATTGTCCCGGGCCTTCTGGACGTAGGCGACGGCGGCGCTGAACTGGTCGTCGGTGAACTTCGACGGGTCGGCGCCGGTGGCCAGCAGGCCGAAGCCGACGCCGTCCTCCATCTCGGAGAAGTAGCCGACCTTCCCCTTGTACTTGGGGTCGGTCAACATGTCCTTGATGGACAGCTGCTGCGCCTGGGCCGCGGTCAGGCCGGCGGACTTGAGGTTGACGCCCATCAGGGTGAAGCCCAGCGCCCACGGCACGGTGTGCTTGCGGTTCGGGTCGTAGGCCGGGCTGGCGGCCTCGGGCAGCAGGTCCTTGAAGTTCGGGATGTTCGCCAGGTTCAGCGGCTCCAGGTAGCCCATCTGCCGGAGCTTGCCGATCATCCAGTCCGAGAGCACCATCAGGTCCCGGCCGGTGTCCTGGCCGGCGGCCAGCTGCTGGTGGATCTTGGCGAAGAAGTCGTCGTTGGAGTTGACGTCCTCGGTGTAGTTGACCGTGATCCCGGTCTCGGTCTTGAAGTTGTCCAGCGTCGGCCGCTTGTTCTTGTCGTTCGGGTCGACGTCGATGTAGGACACCCAGTTGGAGAAGTTGACGATCTTCTCGGTGTCCGACTTGTCGGTGCCCGCCTTGCCCTCCAACGGGGCGGCCGAGGACGACGAGCTCGAACCCGCGCCGGAACCGGAGGACCCGGCCGAGCTGTTCTTCGTCTTCGTCGCGCACGCGCCGAGCAGGCCGGCCGCGCCGAGGCCGACGCCGGCGGCCAGGAAGCCCCGGCGCGAGGCGCCCCCGCCGAGCTGGCGCTTGAAGGCTTCAGGGAAACGGTCGGCGGAGTCGAGGAACTCCTCGCGGGACCGGGATATGTCGTTCATGCGATGGTCCGTCCTATCACCTGTGGGGCTGAACAGCGGGCGGTTGGTGCGGTGGCAGTGTGGTGGCAGTGCGGTGGCGGCGTGGTGGCGATGCGCCGGCACCGGCGGTGTCAGAGCTCGAAGATGGTCCGGTGCCAGGGCTTGCGGGCCACTCCGGTGAGGTCGTGCATGGTGTGCTTGACCTGCGTGTACTCCTCGAAGGAGTAGGACGACATGTCCTTGCCGAACCCGGAGGACTTGTAGCCCCCGTGCGGCATCTCGCTGATGATCGGGATGTGGTCGTTGACCCAGACGCAGCCCGCGGCGAGCTCGCGCACGGCCCGCAGCGCACGGTGGTGGTCGCGGGTCCAGGCCGAGGCGGCCAGGCCGTAGGGGGTGTCGTTGGCCAGCGCGAAGGCCTCGTCGTCGGTGTCGAACGGCAGCGCCGTGAGCACCGGCCCGAAGACCTCGTCGCGCACGATCTCCGAGTCCTGCGCGACCCCGGTGACCAGCGTGGGCCGGTAGTACGCGCCGGCCGCCAGGGGCCCGCCGGGGGCCTGGCCGCCGACCACGATCTTCGCGCCGTAGCCGCGGGCGCGGTCCACGAAGCCGGCCACGCTGTCGCGCTGCCGGTAGGACACGAGCGGGCCGAGGTCGGTCGCGGGGTCGAACGGGTCGCCGAGCTTGACCTTGGCGTACAGGTCCGCGACGCCGGCCACGAACTCGTCGAACCGGCTGCGGTGCACGTACGCGCGGGTCGCCGCGGTGCAGTCCTGGCCGGTGTTGATCAACGAGCCGGCGACCGCGCCATGGATCGCGGCCTCCAGGTCCGCGTCATCGAACACGACGAACGGCGCCTTGCCGCCGAGCTCCAGGTGCACGCGCTTGACCGTGCGGGAGGCGATCTCCATGACCCGCTTGCCGACCGGGGTGGAGCCGGTGAACGACACCATCCGCACCCCGGGGTGCGCCATCAGCGCCTCGCCGGCCACCGGACCGCTGCCGACGACCACGTTGACCACGCCGTCCGGGATCCCGGCGTCGGTGCAGGCCTGCGCGAACAGCAGCGCGGTCAGCGGCGTGAGCTCGGCCGGCTTGAGCACGATGGTGTTGCCCGCGGCGATCGCCGGCAGGATCTTCCAGGCCGCCATCTGCAGCGGGTAGTTCCACGGCGCGATCGAGGCCACCACGCCGATCGGCTCGCGCCGGATCGCGCTGGTGTGGTCGGCGGAGTACTCGGCCGAGGCCTTGCCCTCCAGGTGGCGCGCGGCGCCGGCGAAGAACGCGGTGTTGTCCACGGTGCCGGGGACGTCGAAGCCGATGGACAGCCGGATCGGCTTGCCGGTCTGGCGCGACTCGGTCTCGGCGAACTCCTGAGCGCGTTCGTCGAGCAGCCGCGCGAGCCGGTGCAGGGCGGCCGAGCGCTCGGCCGGCGTGGCCCTGCTCCATTCGGGGTACGCCCGTTCGGCCGCTTCCACGGCCAGACCGGCGTCGTGCTCGTCACCGAGTACGACCTCGGCGACGGTGGAGCCGTCCGCCGGATTCGTGACCTGATGCACGACTCCTGACGATCCGGTCCTCAGTCCCCCGCCGATGTACTGGTGCACCACGTTCTCCCTTGACGGCTTGCAAACCTCCCGTGGGCAAGGCGGTCACCCACGTTTGAGTGAGGATCGTTACAGACATCCGGCAGAGAAACAAGGGATTCCGTCGAAGAAAATGATTCTCGCAACGAAATCGCGACCTGCCCTTGGCCTGCAGAAACCGATCCCGCGCCGCATCAGGACGGGACCGATTCGACGCGATCCCTTGCGCGGCCCGGGACGCACCTGGCAGGGTGCCTCGGCAGTGCGATCGTTCTGAACACAGTGCAAAGAACAATGGGTTAAGCACCGCGCACCGTCGCGGCACCCCGGGCGTCCCGAAGACACCACCCGCGCCATGAGCCCCGCACGTCCCCAGGAGCCACCGTGAGCAGCGCAGACCGCCCCGAGCCGACCGCCGACACACCGATCCTGGCCGACGGCGGGACCGTGCCGACCCCCTCGATGTACGCCACCCAGTACCCGACCGTCGGCGACGTCCTGCAGCTCGGCCCGGTCAAACAGGGCGGGCCCCGGGTGGTGGCCGGCGCCGGCGGGCTGGACCGCGTGGTGCGCTGGGTGCACGTCACCGAGCTGGTGGACGTCGGCACCATCCTGCGCGGCGGCGAGCTGGTGCTGTCCACCGGCATCGCCTGGCCCGAGGACCGCGACCGGCTCGCCGACTTCGTCGCCGACCTGGCCAAGCTCGGCGCCGCCGGCCTGGTGCTGGAGCTGGGGCGCCGCTACACCGACAGCAGCCTGCCCAAAGCGCTGCTGGCCGCCGCCGAGAAGCACAACCTGCCGGTGATCACGCTGGCGCTGGACACACGTTTCGTCACCATTACCGAAGCCGTGCACGGCCTGATCATCGACGCGCAGCTGGCCGAGCTGCGCGCCTCGGACGAGGTGCACCAGACCTTCACCGAGCTCGCCGTCGAGGGCGCCTCGCCGGACGAGGTGGTCCAGCAGATCGGCCGGATGTCCGGCTGCCCGGTCGTGCTGGAGAACCTGGCGCACCAGGTCCTCACCTACTCCCAGGCCGGCGCCGACCCCTCGGTCCTGCTCGACGGCTGGGAGGGCCGCTCCCGCTCGGTGCGCACCGCCACCGGCCGCACCATCTACGACGAGCGCTCCGGCTGGCTGACCACGGTGGTCGGTGCGCGCGGCCACGACTGGGGCCGCCTGGTCCTGATCTGCAACGACCCGGCCCCGGTGCCGCGCCTGTCCATGCTCCTGGAGCGCGCCGCCGCGACCCTGGCCCTGAACCGGCTGGTCGAGCGGGACCGCGACTCGCTGGAGCGGCAGACGCACCGGACGCTGCTGACCGCGATCCTGTCCCACGGCCAGCCGGCCTCCGAGGTGGCGCTCCGGGCCCGGGCGCTCGGCGTGACCCTCGACGGCCGGCGGCTGGTCGGCGTGGTGCTGCGGCTGCGCACCGCCGCGCATCCCACGGCGCTGGAGACCCAGGCCCGGCTGCGCGAGCTGACCGACCAGGCCGCGGCCGCGATCCGGGACCGCCGGCTGTCGGCGCTGATCGGCACGCTGGACGAGCACAGCGTCGGTCTGCTGCTGGCCCTGGGTCCGCAGGACCGCGAGGACGCCGCCCTGGACGGCTTCGCCGAGCGCGTCCGGCGCCTGGTCGAGCGCCCGACGTCACCGTCTTCCGCCGACGGCTACGTCATCGCGGTCGGCACCTCGGTCGGCGCGGTGCGCGACGCGCGGCGCTCGCTGCTGGAGGCGGTACAGGTCGCGGACGCGGCCGTCCGGCAGCCGGCCGGCCAGGCGCCGTACCACCGGCTGGTCGACGTCCGACTGCGCGGCCTGCTGCATCTGCTGCGCGACGACGCGCGCCTGCAGACCTTCGTGGAGCGCGAACTCGGCCCGCTGCTGGCCTACGACGCCGAGCGCGGCACGGACCTGGTCAAGATGCTGTCCGTGTACGTGGAGTCCGGCCGCAACAAGTCGGCGGCGGCCGACGCGGCGCACCTGTCGCGGCCGTCGTTCTACGAGCGGCTGCACCGGATCGAGCGGATCCTGTCGGTCGATCTGGATTCGGTGGAGTCATGTCTGGCGTTGCATGTGGCGTTGCTGGCGTTGGAGGCTATAAGGCCATGAGCGCCCAACAGCCCTATGACGAAGTCGCCGAACTCTACGCCGACAAGTTCAGCGACAGTTTGTCGAGCTACCCGCTGGAGCGCGGCCTGCTCGCCTCGTTCGCCGAGCTGGCGAAGGCGGTCGGCGGTCCGGTCGCGGACCTGGGCTGCGGGCCCGGGTACGTCACCGCGCACCTGAGCTCGCTGGGGCTGGACGCGTTCGGCGTCGATGTCTCCTCCGGGATGATCGAGCAGGCCAAGGCCCGGCATCCGGAGCTGCGATTCGAGATCGGGTCGATGGCCGCCGTGGACATCGCCGACGGATCGCTGAGCGGCCTGGTGTCCCGCTACTCGATCGTCCACACGGTGCCCGAGGACGTCCCCGCGATCCTCGCCGAGTTCCGCAGGGTCCTGGCTCCCGGCGGCCACGCGCTCATCAGCTTCCCGGGCACCGACGACGCCTCGCCGCTGACAGTCCCGTACGACCACACGGTCCACACCGCTTACCGCTGGTGGCCCGACCATTTCAGTGCCCTGCTGCACGCCGCGGGCCTGGAGGAGGTGGGCCGGTTGATCGAGCGCGCGGCGCCGGACACACCGCGACCCTTCCCGATGGTCAACTTGGTCGCCCGCCGGGAGGCCTGAAACCGGGGGCGATGGGCCATGCTGGATACCGACAGGTAACTTCGGCCCACCCACGAAGGACACGTCCATGGCCTCCACCCCCGAGCTCGGCGCTCCCGCCCCCGACTTCACCCTGCCGGGCATCGTCCTGTCCGGCACCGAGGTCGAGCAGCGCGACTTCACGTTGTCCGAGCACCGCGGCAAGCCGATCGTGCTCGCCTTCTACCCCGGCGACGACACTCCGGTGTGCACCAAGCAGATGTGCGCGTACAACAACGAGCTGGAGAAGTTCACCGGCATCGGCGCCGAGATCTGGGGCATCAGCCCGCAGGATCTGGCGAGCCATGAGAAGTTCGCGCAGCGGCACGGGCTCCACCAGCCCCTGCTCGCGGACCCCGAGAAGACCGTGATCCGGCAGTACGGTGTCGCGCTGAAGGGCTTGGGCCTGAAGCGATCCGTGTTCCTCGTCGACGCGGAGGGCGTGCTGCGCTGGAAGCACGTCGCGACCTTCGGCCTGACGTTCCAGCCGGTCGCGACGCTGACCGAACAGATCGCCGCACTCGCCTGAGACGGCAACTAATCTGAGGGGCATGCCGCTGCCCGAAGGGCCGTACGCCCGCCACACCGCCCGCATCCTGCTGATGAACAAGGAGGACCGCCTGCTGCTGTTCAAGTACCAGGACGGCAGGCGGTCCCACACCTGGTTGACCCCGGGCGGCGGCATCGACGACGGCGAGACAGTGGACGCCGCCGCGGCCCGCGAACTGTGGGAGGAGACGCGCCTGGTCGTCGCGCCTGAAGAGCTCGGCGGCCTGGTCGCAGCCACCGGCGGTTACGCCGACTTCGGGTGGAAGAAGGGCACCTTCCGCGAGGACTACTTCTTCCACCGCGTGGACACACGCGACATCGACATGAGCGGCTTCACCGCCTACGAGCGCAAAACCATCTCCGAGTACCGCTGGTGGTCGATCGCGGACTTGGAGGCCACCGACGAGAGAGTCGTCCCCTGGGGCTTGGCGCCGTTGCTGACCTCGATCCTGCGCGACGGCCCGCCGGAAAACCTCGTCGAGCTGCCGTGGCATCACTGACTACGCTTTTTCCATGACCACCGACTGGCGCAGCCGCAAAGGCCCGATCGGGATGCTCACCGGCGCGGGCATCAGCACCGACTCTGGTATCCCGGACTTCCGGGGCCCCACCGGGGTGTGGACCAAGGACCCGATCGCCGAGTTGCTGTCGACGTACCAGAACTACGTCGCCGACCCCAAGCTGCGCGAGCGCTCGTGGCTGGCGCGGCGGGACAACCCGGCGCGGCACGCCGAGCCGAACGCGGCGCACAAGGCGCTCGCGGAGCTGGAGCACTCCGGGCGGTCCGTGCGGATCATCACCCAGAACATCGACCGGCTGCACCAGAAGGGCGGGTCGTCGCCGCGCAAGGTGATCGAGATCCACGGGAACATGGCCGACGTGGTCTGCATCGCGTGCACGTACCACACCACGATGGACGCGACGCTGGAGCGCGTCGCGGCCGGCGAGGCGGATCCGCCGTGCCCGGTCTGCGGCGGCATCCTGAAGGCCGCGACCATCATGTTCGGCCAGAACCTGGACCCGGCGACGCTGTGGCAGGCCGAGCAGGTGGCCGAGGCCTCGGAGATCTTCCTGGCCGTCGGCACCTCGCTGCGCGTCGAGCCGGCCGCGTCGATGTGCGAGGTGGCCGTGGCGCACGGCGCCGACCTGGTGATCGTCAACAACGAGCAGACTCCGTACGACCACCTGGCACCGAGGTGATCCGGGACCCGATCGGCGAGGCGGTGCCGCGGATCGTCGCCGAGCTGATCGCGGCCGGGAGCTAGGCGGGAACCTGCCGGGAGCCAACCGGGAGCTGGGTTAACCGTGGATTGACGCGAGGTTGCGCACCCCGGAGCATATGACGCGTGAACGTGCCCCGGGACGACGAGCCGGCGGCGGCCGGGGAGGAACCCTGGCAGCCGCCGGTGTCGGAGTACGCGGTCTACATGACGCCGGCCGAGGAGCACCGCCGCCTCGGCCTGGCGCTGTACGGCGCCGGCTGGCACACCATCGCCGAACACGGCATCCGCTGGGACGCCCGGGTCCTGAACTGCTACGCACTGCACCTGGTGACCCGCGGCTCGGGCTGGATCGAATGGGGCGACCGGCCGCGCACCCGGCTGCCGATCAAGGCCCCGGCGGCGTTCTGGCTGTTCCCCGGCCTGGTGCACTCCTACCAGCCGGACGTCGGCGGCTGGACCATCACCTGGGCCCTGTTCGACGGCCCGGCGGCGGCCGGCTACGAGAGCCTGGACTTCCTCTCCCGCACCTCACCCGTGGTCCCCCTCGGCGACGCGCGCCCGGTCCGCGAGCTGTTCCGCGAACTGCTCACCGTGGTCCGCACCACCGGCCCGCACTACGAGGTGTCGGCCGGAATCCTGGTCCACCGCCTGATCACCGCGGTCCGCGACAACGGCCCGGGCCTGCGCGAGTCCCGTGCCGTCCGCGCCCTCACCGAGCACGCCACCGACCCCGTGGCGCTCCAGGACCACGCCACGCGCCTCGGACTGACCGTGACCCAGCTGCGCGAAGAGGTCCGGCTGGCGACCGGCTCGACACCGAAGGAGTACATCCTGCGGGTCCGGCTGTCCAAGGCGAAGGACCTGCTGGCCGCGACGGACCAGAGTGTCGTCCAGGTGGCGCGGGCCGTCGGCTACGACGATCCGGCGTACTTCACCCGGCTGTTCACGCAGCGCGTCGGACTGTCGCCGACGATGTTCCGACGCGGTTCCCTGTCGGCGTAGCAATCCCTGGCCGACCGTTCTGCGGTTCGCGAGCTTGTGGACCGGTACGCCAAGCTCTTCGACGACCGCACCTTCACCGCGACGCTCCCGCTGTTGTTCGTGCCGGTCCCGGCCCCGACGAATATCCAACAAATATCCAAGGACGACTCAGCAAGATCCATGGCCGCACGCGCCCGGCGGCCCCGATCATCGCTGAGTGGCACACGAGCGCGTACTGACCGTCGAGGGCGGCAGGTTCCTGCGAGGCGGCCGGGAGCACCGGATCGTCTCGGCGGCGATCCACTACTTCCGGGTACACCCGGAGCTGTGGCGGGATCGGCTGGAGCGGTTGCGCGCCATGGGATGCAACACCGTCGAGTGCTACGTCGCGTGGAACTTCCACCAGCCGGCGCCCGGGGCGGCGCGCTTCGACGGCTGGCGGGACGTCGCGGGGTTCATCCGGCTGGCCGGTGAGCTCGGGCTGGATGTGATCGCACGTCCGGGTCCTTACATCTGCGCCGAGTGGGACTTCGGCGGGCTGCCGGCCTGGCTGCTGGCCGACGAGAACCTGCGGCTGCGCACCGCCGATCCGGCCTATCTGGCGGCCGTGGACCAGTGGTTCGACCAGCTGATACCGGTTCTGGCCGAACTGCAGGCGACCCGCGGCGGACCGGTCGTGGCGGTGCAGATCGAGAACGAGTACGGCAGCTTCGGCGACGACCCGGACTACCTCGGCCACCTTCGCAAAGGCCTGATCCAGCGCGGCGTGGACACCCTGCTGTTCACCTCCGACGGCCCGCAGGAGCTGATGCTCTCCGGCGGCACGGTGCCGGACGTGCTGGCCACCGTGAACTTCGGGTCGCAGGCCATCGACGGCTTCGCGAGCCTGCGCCGCCTCCGGCCCGACGACCCGCCGGTGTGCATGGAGTTCTGGAACGGCTGGTTCGACCACTTCGGCGAGCCGCACCACACCCGCACCCCGGAGGACGCCGCGCGCACGCTGGACGAGATCCTCGCTGCGGGCGCCTCGGTCAATTTCTACATGGGCCACGGCGGCACCAACTTCGGGTTCTGGGCCGGCGCCAACCACTCCGGCGTGCTCGCCGGGGATCCGGGATATCAGCCCACGATCACCAGCTACGACTACGACGCGCCGATCGGCGAGGCCGGCCAGCTGACGCCGAAGTTCCACCTGTTCCGCGAGGTGATCGCACGGCACGTCGGGCTGCCGGAGGCCGCTTCGTCGGAGGTTGGTCTGCCCGCCCCCGCGCCCCGCCTGAAACCGCAAACCGTTACCGCGCCCCGGATCGCGGCCCTACGGGACCGACTGGACGTGCTGGCGACAGACCCAGTGCGCCGCCCGACGCCGGAACCGATCGAAAAGCTGGGCCACAGCTTCGGCCTGGTCCACTACCGCCGCCGCGTCGAAGGCCCCGCGCGCACCCACACGCTGCGGATCGAGGGCGTCCGCGACCTCGCGCAGGTCTTCGCGGACGGAAAGCTGCTCGGGATGGTGGAGCGTGACAAGCCCGAGCAGACGCTGGATCTCCAGATCCCGGGCGGGGGCCTGGATCTGGAGATCCTCGTCGAGCCCTTCGGGCGGGTCAACTACGGCCCGCACCTGGCCGATCGCAAGGGCCTGATAGGCGGCGTACGGCTGGACCACCAGTTCCAGTTCGGCTGGGAGCACCGGGTGCTGCCGCTGGACGATCTGTCGGGGCTGACAGCCGCCGATAATCAGGATTCTGCAATCGCAGCGACGCCGACCGCAGGCCCGGCATTCCACCGCGCCACGGTCGCCGTCACCGAGCCGGCCGACGGCTTCCTCGCGGTCCCCTCCACGGCGCGGAGCCTGCTCTGGCTCAACGGGTTCCTGCTCGGCCGGCTGTGGGACCGGGGCCCTCAGGTCACGCTCTACGCCCCGGCACCGCTGTGGCGCTCCGGCGAGAACGAGCTCGTGGTGCTGGTATTGGAGCCCAAGAGCGGTTCGCAGAGCCTGGACATAGAGCTGCGCGACGAGCCCGACCTCGGCCCGCTCGCGCCGCCCTACACCCACGCGGACTACTGAGGTTCCCTCAGGCGTCCCGCTTCTTCACCACCACCAGCGACACCACCACCGAGATCACGACCCACCCCCCGTACACCAGCCACGCGTGCATATCGCTGGCCGGCCACTTGCCCAGCGTCTGGTTCGGGTCCTTGTGCCAGAACGTCAGCGTCTCCTCGGCGTTGCCGGGGAACAGGTGGCCGACCTCCTTGACCCAGCGGTACTTGTCGCCGCCGAAGAAGGCGGGCAGCAGGAACAGGAAGGCGACCACGGCCACGATCGAGGCCGTCGCGTTGCGGATCAGGGCGCCGAACAGCATGCCGATCAGCGCGCAGACCGGGACCACCAGGGTGTAGGCCGCGATGGCGATCTGAGCGTTGTGGTCGGTGATCGACGCACCGACGTGCCGGCTGGCGACCATCGCCTGGCCGCCGAGGAACGAGACCATCGCGACGATGAAGGCCAGGACCGTGGTGATCGTGCACAGCACCGTGATCTTCGCCGCGACCACGCCCCCGCGCTTCGGAACCGCGGCGAAGGTGGTACGGACCTGGCCGGTCGAGAACTCGCCGAACATCGTCAGCGCGCCGATCGCCGCACCGCCGAGCATCATCAGCTGCACCGCGAGGCGCGACAGGGAGCGGAAGAGCGGGTCGTAGTAGAAGTGCCAGTGATTGCCGTTCGGCGCCACCCCTTCGGGATGGGCAAGGTTCTGGTCCAGGTACTGCAGATCGGAGCGGACCCCGTTCAGGTTGATGAAGATGGTCGCGGCGGCCGCCAGCAGCAACACCAGCCAGGTGGAGCGCAGCGAGGCGACCTTGATCCACTCCATCCGGCACAGGTCGCGGAAGCGCGGCTTGGGTTCGCTCGGGAGCCGCGCGGAGACAGGGGTCTGCGATGCGGCGGTCAGGGTGCTCATCGGGCTTCTCCTGCGGCGTATTCGACGGAATCGGCGGTCAGTTCCATGAACGCCTTCTCCAGAGAGGCGTTCTGGGTGGCCAGCTCGGCCAGCATGATGTTGTTCCGCCAGGCCAGCTCGCCGATCCGGGCCGAGGTCAGGCCCGAGACGGTCAGGCCGTCGGCCCCGGCGGCGGCCTGGACGTCGGCACCCTCGGCGGTGAGGATCGCGGCCAGCGCGGCGGCCTCGGGCGCCTGCACCAGGACAGTGGCCTGCGAGCCGCGGCGGGAGAAGTCGGTCAGCGTCTCGTCCGCGATCAGCGCGCCGCGGCCGATGACCACGAGGCGTTGGGCGGTGTGCTCCATCTCGGACATGAGGTGGCTGGAGACGAACACCGTCCGACCCTCTTTGGCCAGTCGCTGGAACATCTCGCGCACCCAGCGCACGCCCTCGGGGTCCAGGCCGTTCAGCGGCTCGTCGAACAGCAGCACCGGCGGGTCGCCGAGCAGCGCGCCGGCGATGCCCAGGCGCTGCTTCATGCCCAGCGAGTAGCCGCCGATCCGCTTGCGGCCGGCCTCGGCCAGCCCGACCTCCTCCAGCACCTCCCCGACCCGGCGCAGCGGGATCCGGTTGCTGACGGCCAGCGATTTCAGATGGGCCACGGCGGAGCGCCCGCCGTGGATGTCCTGCGCGTCCAGCAGCGCGCCGACGTGGCGCAGGCCGCGTGGCCGGTCGGCGAAGCGGCGGCCGTCGATGGTGACGGTGCCGGAGGTCGGCGCGTTCAGCCCGAGGATCATGCGCAGGGTCGTCGACTTGCCGGAGCCGTTGGGGCCCAGGAAGCCGGTCACCGTCCCGGATCGGACGGTCACGGTCAGGTGGTCCACGGCGGTCTTGTCGCCGTAGCGCTTGGTGAGGTCAGTCAGCTCGATCACGGGAATCAGCCTGGCGGGGCGGCACGTAGTCGGACATCGGCCGGGGAGCGGCAATGACGAGGGCGGACTGTGGCCCGGGGATGTAAGCCCCTGAGCCGATGCGGCCACCCCGGCGGCTGTCTACGATCTTGGGCATGGAGACGACGCGACGCGGCCAGTGGCTGACGGACAGCCTGTTGGTGGCCGTCTACCTGGGGCTGATCGCGTTGACCGCGCCGTATCTGCGGGAGTACCACACGGCGACGCCCCTTCCGGACGGCTTGTACAACTACCAGCTGAATGTGTGGATAGTGCCGCGGGGCGGGGTGCTGGTCGATACCATCTACCGCGCCAACGGTTGGCAACGCTCGCTTCCGGCGCTGTGCACGGTCATCCTGCTGCCGATGCTCCGCCGCCGACCGCTGGTGTTCGCCGCCGTCACGAGCGTCGCCCAGGTGTTGGTCGCGACCGTGCACTCCCCCGGCGACGCCCGCTACACGATGCTCATCGCGATCGACATCTGCCTGGTCCCCATCGCGCTGGCCTGGCGGCGCCGTACGTCGGTCAAGGCCGCGCTCCTCATCCTGACCGGCGGCATCACCGCCTTCGCGGCTTTCCCGCCAGGCGCCTCGGATCTGATGCCGACTCACGTGGTCGTCATCACCCTGCTGACCATGGTGGCCTGGCTGCTCGGCAGCTCGACGCGGGAGCGCCGGGCCGGCGTCGTCCGGCAGCGCGCCGACGCCGCGACGCAGGCCGTGGCCAACGAGCGGCTGCGGATCGCCCGCGAGCTGCACGACATGATCGCGCACAGCATCGGCATCATCGCCATCCAGGCCGGCATGGGGAACCGGGTCATCGGCACGCAGCCGGCCGAGGCGCAGAAGGCGCTGCGCGCGATCGAGGAGACCAGCCGGGACACGCTGTCGCAGCTGCGGCGGACGCTCACCGCGCTGCGGCAGGACGAGAACTCCGACACTCCGACCGATCCGGCGCCGGGCCTGGCCGACCTGGACAAGCTGGTCGCGTCGACGAAGCACGCGGGCGTGCTGGCGATCGTCGAGCAGATCGGGATGCCGCGGCCGCTGCCCGGCGAGATCGACCTGGCGGCGTACCGGATCATCCAGGAGTCGGTGACGAACGTGGTGCGGCACTCCGGCGCCCGGACGTGCCGGGTCCGGGTGGAGTTCCAGGAGAGCGCGGTGTCGATCACGGTCGCGGACGACGGGCACGGCGTGCTGGGCTCCGGCGGCACCGGCTTCGGCCTGGTCGGGATGCGCGAGCGGGTGAGCCTGGTGCACGGGACGTTCAGCGCCGAACCCCGGGTCGGCGGCGGGTTCCTGGTGAGTGCCACACTGCCGGTGCCGGGAGGCTTCGAGACGACGTACACGTCCAGCACCATCGCGCACGACCCTGACCCTGACACTGACACTGACACCGATCGCCCCCGCGACCACGATCGCCCCCTCCCCGGCGCCCGACCCGCACCCGACCCGAACCCGGCGGTGACCCCGTGACCCTCGACCAGCCCGGCGACCAGAGCATCGACCAGAGCGCCGACCCCACCGCCGAGCGCGCCCCGATCCGGGTGATCCTGGCCGACGACCAGCCGCTGATCCGCACGGGCCTGCGGGTCCTGATCAACGACGCCCCGGACATCGAGGTCGTCGGCGAGGCCGGCACCGGCGCCGAGGCGGTCCGCCTGGCCGCGGCACACACCCCGGACGTCGCCGTGATGGACATCCGCATGCCCGAGATGGACGGCATCGAGGCCACCCGCCGCATCACCGAGTCCACCGGCCCCACCCGCGTCCTGATGCTCACCACCTTCGACGACGACGAATACGTCTACCCCGCACTCCGCGCCGGCGCGAGCGGCTTCCTGGTCAAAGACATGGCCCTGGACTCCATCCTGGACGCGGTCCGCGTCGTGGCCTCCGGCGACGCCCTCATAGCCCCGAGCGTCACCCGCAAACTGATCGCCGAGTTCGCCGTCCGCCCCGAACCCCACGGCACCACACCGAACCGCGGCAACAAGAACCTGCTGGACGGCGTCACCGAACGCGAACGCGAAGTCCTGACCCTGGTCGGCCGCGGCCTGTCCAACAGCGAGATCGCCGAGGAACTCTTCATCAGCGCCGCCACCGCCAAAGCCCACGTGGCGCGCCTGTTCACGAAGCTGGCGGCACGGGACCGGGTGCAGCTGGTGATCACGGCTTACGAGGCGGGCCTGGTGGCGCCTTCGCGCTGATGCGGTGTGGCGGTGGGTGGTCGCGTGCGGCTGGCGGCTGCTGATCGCGTGCTGACAGGCGGCGTGCGCCAGCCCCCACCGATCACCCGCTCAAAGCGCCGCGCCCATCACCTTCGGCATCTGCTGCTCCGCGATCTGCTTGCACACCGCCGCCGACGCCCCCGGCGCGGTCCCCTTCGCCATCGGCACCGTGAGCATCACCTCGGCGTTGTGCTTCACCTGCTCGACCGTGCACGTGCTCGCGGCGAAATCCAGCGATCCGTAGGCGATGTCGGGCGTCAGCGTCGTGAGCTGGCTGTGCCCGAAGATGTCCCGCGCGCGCCACTCGCCGTCGTGGACCTGCTTGTCCGGGTACTGATTCGTGGTCAGGGGGTCCATGTTGCTCTTCTGGTAAAGGTCCACTTCGACGAACGTCGCGCCGTCCGCCGTCTCGCAGCGGATGTTCGAGTACGCCGGGTCCAGCCCGTGGAAGGGCTCGGCGTGCGTCACGTTCTGCCCGACGTGGAACGCCGGCTTGCCCTGCACCGCGGCCGCGAGCTTGTCGCACGTCGGCAGGGAGGTGTAATCACTCGTGCCGCCACCGCGTAGGAGCAGCGCTGTCGTCGTCCCGGCGGCGGCCAGGACGACGACAGCGCCGACGATCCCCCATGTCTTAGCGCTCACTCATCGGATTATGGCAGCGTCCACTGCTGGTTGGTGCCGTCGTTGCAGTCCCAGATCTCCAGTTGCGTGTAGTTCGCCGTGTTGAACGCCGGGTCGTCCAGGCACTTGCCGGATCCCACGCCCACCAGCTCGCCGTTCGACTGCGGGACCCACTTCTGGTTCGCGCCGCCGTTGCAGTCCCACAGCTCCACGAGCGTGCCGTTGGTGGAGCTGTTGCCCGTCACGTCCAGGCACTTGCCGCTGGCACCGTTGAGCTGCAGGTAACCGTTGGCCCAGAACCAGTTCTGCGCCGCGCTGTTGTTGCAGTCGTACATCTGGACGTGCGTCCCGTTGGCCAGCGAGCCGGCGTTGTCGTCCAGGCACTTGCCGGCCTCCGCCGACGGAACCGGGCCGAGGTGCACGACCTGCGAGGAGACCGGCGTGATGGAGAAGTTCGAGAACTCATCCGTCTGGTATCCGGTCACCCCGAGCCCGGCCTGGCCGTTGGTCCAGGTCCCGTCGTTGACGCTGCCCACGGCGGTGCCGTCCACCGACGCCGTCAGCGTCGAGCCGTTCAGCTGGAAGGCGACCGTGTGCCACTTGTTCAGACCGAGCGAGGAGGTCGTCCCGCTCGCCAGCGTCGTGAAGTTCCACGCGGTGTCGCTCTTCACGATCGACCACGCGCCGGAGTCGCTGACCCGCAGATGGTAGGCGTTCAGGCCGTTGTTGTTCGTACCCTGCAGGTTCGCGCGCCCGATCAGCTCCACGCTGCTGGACTGCTCGAACAACGCATCGGTCTTGACCGTGTAGTTCGACCACGTCTGGTCGCCGATCAGCGTGTACGGCGCGTCATACGACTCACCGGTCCAGCGGATCGGCTGGTACGCCGCCATCTGCCGCAGACACGACCCCGAGCGTCCGCCGCCGCAGGACGTGGTCGCGAAAGCGCCGTTCATGTCCGAGAAGTAGAGCGGCGAGGTAGTCGTGGCCGGGGTGTTGAAGTTGTTCGTGTACGGCAGCGGCATCGTCGAGGCGGCCGGCGACGAGGTGACGCCCTTGCCCTGACCGGTCGTCGTCGTGAAGGTGTAGACGTAGCCGGGCTGCAGGGTCACCGTGTAGGACCCGCCGGACGGCGTCACGTCACCGCTGTGCACGAGCCAGTCGGAGGAGTTGCCGGAGTTCACGTTGGTCTGCCACACATGCACAGTCCCGTTCGACAGACCGCCGGCCACGTTCACCGTCATCGTCTGCGCGGCCGTGGCGTCCATGGTCTCCACCACAGTGCTGTAGTCGCTGCCGTTCGACGACTTCAGCGACACATAGCTGCCGTTGGCCCGGTTCCCGCCGAGGAACCCGCTGCCGGAGTCCAGGTACTTCCAACCCGGCGCGGTGAACTGCGAGGTCTGCGCCATGACCCAGGTGGTCTTGCCGATGTAGTAGTTCCCGGACCAGGGCTGGTTCGCGATCCCCAGGCCCTGGTCGGCGTAGTGCAGGTTCGGGTAGATCGCGGACACCAGCGGCCAGTTGATGTACGCGGTCATCTTCCCGTCGATGTAGTCCCGGTTGAGGGCGCGCGCGACGCTCGGGGCACCGAACGTGGAACTGCCGTCCGTCGACTCCGAGCCGTTCTCACTGGCCCACAAAGGCTTGTTGAGGCTCAGCGCGTTCTGCGTGCTGTTGCACGACAGGAACGCACTGCCGTAACCGCAGGGGTAGTGGACGCCGACGATGTCCACGGCGTTGTTGAAGCTCGAATCCGACGTCATGCTGTCGGCGACGTTCCACTGGTCGTCGGCCGCGACCACCTTGGTGGACCCGTGTCCGTGCGAGGCCAGCGCGCTCTTCAGGTTCTCGTACCAGGTGGTGTTGTAGCCCTTCTCGTTCCAGCCGCCGAGGTAGTCGACGGTCAGGTTGTGCTGGGCCGCGCAGCCGAACCAGTCCATCAGATAGTTGATGGTGTCGGTGGACCAGAAGCCGCCGTTGATCCAGCCCGGGGCACCCCAGGCCAGACCGTAGATCTTGATGTTCGGGTTCCGGGCCTTGGCCTGTTCGGCGAGCCACCACTCGTAGCCCTGGTTGCAGTCCACGACGCCACGGCTGTGCTCGTGCGAGGCCTCGGCCCCGTCGGTGGAGTTGGTGTCACCGCCGATCTCGATCTTGAGGATCTGCAGCGAGGCCCCGTATCCGGGCTTGAACAGGTAGTCCAGGATCTGGCTGCGCTGGGGCTCGGGGTAGTCGACCAGCAGGCGGGAGTTGCCCCCGCCGCCGCTGATCGCCCCGACGCCGTCGAAGGTGCGGCCCGAGGAGCCGCCGTCGACGGTGACGGTGGTGGAGGTGGCCGCGTGCGCCGCCGGGGAGGCGACGGCCCAGGCGGTCAGGACGCTGAGGAGGAGGATGAGGACGGCGGCGAGCGCGGTGCGTTGTCTTGCAGCGGGGGACATGAGCACGCTCCAACAAATTCGACTACGAATAAACGCCATCGATCGCAGTCGCACAGGCTAGGCGCAACGTCACCCATCGTCAACATCGCCGACACAATCCGTCGAGAGCCCGGCTTGAGGCGGCATTGACAGAACTCTTACATGTACTTACTGTCCGTGAGGGTTGCCCGGCGATCCACGCCTGGAGAAAGCTGAGCGTCGGGGCGGGGAACTGGTCCGCCTGCCCCGGCGCTCGAATCACTCAGCGCTCGAATCACTCAGGGCTCGAATCACTCAGCCGCCGGCCCCGACGCCGCGACGAGGTGCCGGATCCGCTCGGTCGTCCCGGGATCGGCGGACGCGACGAACGGCAGCGCGTTCCCGCCCTCCAACCGCACCGGCGCCCCGTCCAGCGCCGCGACGTGCCCGCCGGCCTCGGCGACCAGCAGCATCCCGGCGGCGTGGTCCCAGCAGTACTCCCAGGTCAGCACCATCCCCGAGCGCGAGCCGGCGGCCAGGTCGAGGTACTCGATCCCGCACGCGTCGAAGTACCGGACGTCCAAGCCCCCGTCGCGCATCGCGTCCACGCCGCGGCCGTAGCCGTGCGGCCACCAGACCGGGTGGCTGGTGGTGATCGGCAGGGTCGGAGCTGAGGGATCAGCGATCTGCGCGACGTGAGCCGGCCGGCCGTCCACCCACGCGCCGTGGCCGGCCAGCGCCGTACCGATCCGGCCCAGAACCGGCGCGTAGGACCACGAAGCCAGCAACTCGCCGCCCGCGGCCAGCGCCACCAACGTGGAGAACCGCGCGGAGCCGGCGACGAAGTTGCGCGTGCCGTCGATCGGGTCGACGATCCACACCGGCGCGCTGCCGGTCAGGGCGTCCAGCACCGAGGCGTCCTCGGAGACCGCCTCCTCCCCGACCACCACCGACCCGGGCAGGAACGCAGTCAGGCGCTCCCGCAGCAGGTCCTCGGCCTCCCGGTCGGCGACGGTGACCGGGTCCATCGGGCCCTTCATGGCGACGTCGGAGTCCTTCAGGCTCCGGAAGCGCGGCAGGACCGCTTTCTCATTGACGGAACGGATGATGTCTTCCACTACTGCCAGTTCCGCGAAGGAAATCACAGATCCACTCTCGCAGAGACTGTGCCGGCCGCGTCAGTGGCGGCGTTGTCAAACAGCGGCGTCGTCAAACGGTGGCGTTCTCGGTGGCAGCGTCGGCGTCCGTGGCAGCGTCGGCCTCCGCGCGCCAGCGTCCGCGATGCGCGATGTCGTCGACGGTGCGCCGCTTGATGGTCTTGCGCGACGTCTTCTGCCGCGCGTCCCGGTCCTCGTCCGGATGCCCGATCGCGACCGCCCCGATCGGCGTGAAGTCCGCCGGGATCCCGAACTCGGCACGCACGTTGTCGTTCGAGCCCGGCGGGATCCCGAAGTACAGCGCCCCGAGCCCCTCCTCGACCACCGCGAGCAGGAGCAGCATCGTCAGCATGCCGGTGTCGATGTGCCAGAACGGAACCGGCCAGCGGGCCTCGTCCCGGTCGGTCCAGCCCTTGTCGGGACGCGCGTACCGATCGATGTAGATCTCCTTGTTGGAGCAGGGGATCACGATCATCTGCGCGTTGCGCAACGGGGTGCCGGCGTACTCGTCCTCCGGATCCATCGCCTTCCAGAACGCGGCGCGGTCCTCGGCGGACTCCAGCACGAGCATCGCATAGCCCTGCGAGAACCCGGCGGATGGAGCCCGGTTCGCCGCGAGCAGCAAGCGCTCGCCCACCTCCGGGGCGATCGGCTCGGTCGTGAACGCCCGGACCATCTTCCGTTTCCGGATCACGTCCTGGAACTCCATGCTCACTCCGCCGCTTGCGAGGGGTCGGCGCCGAAGCACCCGGCGCCCAGCAGAACCTTGAGATCGGAGCTCAGCGCCGGCGAGTTCGCGACCCGCAGGTTGTCGCCGAGCTGGTAGCGGATGACCTTCTCGTCGTGGCTCTTCAGGTGCATGCGCACCGGGGTGGTGCCCGGGTGCCGGGTGAGGATCCGCTTGAGGCGCTCCACGGTCGCCGGGATCACCCGGGACTCCGAGACGTGCAGGACCACCGGCGCGCTGCTGCCGGCCCCGGAGATGTCCAGTATGGCGACCTCCATCGCGATCAGCTTCGGCACCTCGTCGCGCTTGTCCAGCCGGCCCTTCACCACGACCACCGCGTCCTCGGCCAGCTGCGTGGAGTACAGCTGGTAGGTCTGCGGGAAGAACATGGTCTCGATCCCGCCTTCAAGGTCCTCCACGGAGGCCGCGGCCCAGGTGTTGCCCTGCTTGGTGACCTTGCGGGCCAGACCGGTGATCAGGCCGGCGATGGTGACGATCGAGCCGTCGCCGCGGTCGTTCTCCCCGGTGAGCGAGGCGATCGAGCAGTCCGCTTTGGACGCCAGCAGGTTCTCCACGCCGGACAGCGGGTGGTCCGAGACGTACAGGCCCAGCATCTCCCGCTCGAAGCCGAGCAGCACCTTCTTGTCCCACTCGATGTCGGAGAAGGTCATCTCGACGCCGCCGGTGATGGCGTCCTGGCCGCCGTCCAGCAGCGAGCCGAACAGCGAGTCCTGGCCCAGCGCCTCCTGCTTCTTGACGTCCACCACCGAGTCGATCGCGCGCTCGTGCTGCTCGATCAGCCCGCGGCGGGAGTGTCCCAGGGAGTCGAAGGCGCCGGCCTTGATCAGCGATTCGATGGTCCTCTTGTTGCAGACCGGGAGGTCCACCTTGGCCAGGAAGTCGTTGAACGAGGTGAAGCGGCCCTTGGCCTTGCGGGTGGCGATGATCGAGGAGACCACGTTCTCGCCGACGTTGCGGATCGCGCCGAGCCCGAAGCGGATGTCGGTGCCGACCGGGGTGAACTGGTGCAGCGAGTCGTTGACGTCCGGGGGCAGCACCTTGATGCCCATCCGGCGGCACTCGGCCAGGTAGATCGCCGAGCGGTCCTTGTCGGTGGCCGTCGAGGTGAGCAGCGCGGCCATGTACTCGGCCGGGTAGTGGGCCTTCAGATACGCGGTCTGATACGCGATGAAACCGTAGGCGACGGAGTGCGACTTGTTGAACGCGTAGTCGGCGAACGGGACCAGGACGTCCCACACCGCCTTGGTGGCCTGGGCCGAATAGCCGTTGTCGGCCATGCCCTTCTCGAAGCCCACATACTCCTTGTCGAGGACTTCCTTCTTCTTCTTGCCCATGGCCCGGCGGAGCAGGTCCGCTTGGGCCAGCGAGTAGCCGGCGAGCACCCGCGCGGCGGCCATCACCTGCTCCTGATAGATGATCAGGCCGTAGCTGACGCCGAGGACCTCCTTGAGCGGTTCTTCCAGCTCCGGGTGGATCGGGGTGATCGGCTGCCGGTTGTTCTTGCGCTCGGCGTAGTTGATGTGCGAGTTCGCACCCATGGGCCCGGGCCGGTACAGGGCGATGATGGCGGAGACGTCTTCGAAGTTGTCCGGGCGCATCTGGCGCAGCAGCGAGCGCAGCGGGCCGCCGTCGAGCTGGAACACGCCCAGCGTGTCGCCCTTGCACAGCAGCTCGTAGGTGAGCGGGTCGTCGAGCGGGAACTCCAGCGTGTTGAGCCGCTTGCCGGTGGTGGTCTCGACATTGTTCAGGGCGTCGGTGATGATCGTCAGGTTCCTGAGACCCAGGAAGTCCATCTTGATCAGGCCGATTTCCTCGCAGGTCGGGTAGTCGAACTGCGTGATGATGACGCCGTCGGCGGGGCGCATCATGACCGGCACGTGGTCGGTGATGCTCTCCGGGGAGATGATGACGCCGGCGGCGTGCACGCCGGGCTGTCGGATCAGGCCCTCGACGCCGCGGCCGGTGTCGATGACCTTCTTGACGTCCGCGTCCTGCTCGTACATCCCGCGGATCTCGCCGGCCTCGCCGTAGCGCGGGTGGTTGCTGTCGAACACGCCGGTCAGCGGCATCGACTTGCCCATCACGTCCGGCGGCATCGCCTTGGTGATGCGGTCGCCCATCGCGAACGGGTAGCCCAGGATCCGGCTGGAGTCCTTGATCGCCGCCTTGGCCTTGATCCGGCCGAAGGTGGCGATCATCGCGACCTTGTCCTCGCCGTACTTCTCGGTGACGTAGCGGATCACGTCCGAGCGGCGGCGGTCGTCGAAGTCGATGTCGATGTCGGGCGGGGTGACGCGGTCCGGGTTCAGGAACCGCTCGAACAGCAGGTCGAACGGGATCGGGTCGACGTCGGTGATGCCCAGCGACCACGCGACCAGCGAGCCTGCGGCCGAGCCGCGGCCCGGGCCGACGGCGATGCCGTTGTCCTTGGCCCAGTTGATGAAGTCCGCGACCACGATGAAGTAGGACGGGAAGCCCATCGACAGGATGACGTCGAGCTCGAATTCCAGCCGGTCGTGGTAGGTCTTCTGGTCCGGGACCCCGGCCGGGAAGCGCTTGTTCAGGCCGTCGTAGGCGAGCTTGCGGAACCACTGGTCCTCGGTCAGCCCGTCCGGCGGGTCCAGCCGCGGCATCAGGTTCCGGTAGGCGAACATGCCCTCCGGGTTCACCTTCTCCGCGATCGCCAGCGTGTTCCGGCAGCCCTCCAGCCAGATCTCGTCGTTGGGCGAGATCGCCCGCATCTCGTCGGCGGACTTCAGGTAGTAGCCGTCGCCGCCGAACCGGAAGCGGTCCGGGTCTGCGATGTTCGAGGCGGTCTGGATGCACAGCAGCGCGTCGTGCGCGGTGGACTCGTGCTGGTAGGTGTAGTGCGAGTCGTTGGTGACCACCGGCGGGATGTTGAGCTTGCGGCCGATCTCCAGCAGGCCCTCGCGGACCCGGGTCTCGATGTCGAGGCCGTGGTCCATCAGCTCCAGGTAGAAGTTGTCCTTGCCGAAAATCTCCTGGTACTGGGCCGCCGCCGCGTAGGCCTCGTCGAACTGCTCCAGCCGCAGCCGGGTCTGGACGAAGCCCGAGGGGCAGCCGGTGGTGGCCATCAGACCGGCGGAGTGCTCCGCCATGAGCTCGGCGTCCATGCGCGGGTACTTGCGGGCGAAGCCCTCGGTGAACGCCCGCGAGGAGAGCTTGGTGAGGTTCTGCAGACCGGTGACGTCCCGCGCCCAGATCGTGGCGTGGCCGTAGAGGCCACCGCCGGAGACGTCGTCCGATTTCTGGTGCGGCTGGCCCCAGCGGATCGGCTTCTGGTTGTAGCGCGACTCGGGCGCCACGTACGCCTCGATGCCGAGGATCGGCTTGATGCCGGCGCCCATCGCCTGCTTGGTGAAGTCGGCCGCGCCGTGCATGTTGCCGTGGTCCGTCATCGCCACCGCGGGCATGCCCAACTCGGTGGCGTGTTTGAACATGTCCTTCAATCGCGCCGCACCGTCGAGCATCGAATACTCGGTGTGAACGTGCAGGTGGACGAAGGAATCGGACACGGAGGATCCTCCTGCGGTGGCGCGGCTTCGGTGGGGCACCGAGAGTCTAATCCGGTTCGCGGGGCCGGGCGCCGGGTGCCGATAAGCTGCGTACGGATCTGCTGGTAGGTAGGAGTGTGCGAGTGAAACTCGGGCGTGTCGCGTCGTGGTTCTTGGTCGCCTTCGGAGTGTGGTCGGTGATCATCTGGCCGCGCTTCATGGAGGCCATCTGGGACGACAAGAGGTCCTGGAACAACGGACCCACTTCGTTCTTCCTGGTGCACGCGGTTCTGGTGACGGTGTCGATCGTCGCGGGCGTGTCGATCGGCGTGATCGGGTGGCGCTCGGTGCGCGGGCTGCGCAAGATGAACGCGTGACTTCACACGGGGTGCCCGCGGTAACCGACGACCAACGCCGCGCCCGCCTGGCGACGCGGCATCTGTTGGCCCCCGGCTCGGCGGCGAAGACCCCGGAAGCCGTGACCGACGCCCTCGTCGCGCTGCACTCGACGGACGCCGCCTCGGTGTACCTGTCGGCGATGGCGCGCCTCCAGACGCCGTCGACGGCCGAGGTCGAGCGCGCACTCTACGACGACCGGACGCTGGTCCGGATGCACGGCATGCGCCAGACGCTGTTCGTGTTCCCGGCCGACCTGGCATCGGTGGTTCAGGCCTCGACGACCCGCGAGCTGTGGCTCAAGGAACGCGGCCTGCTGCTGAAGAACGCGGTGGCCGCGGGCCTCGACGAGGCGTGGCTGGAGAAGGTCGAGGCGGCGACGATCGCCGAAGTCCGCCGCCGCGGCTCGGCGACCGGCGCGGAACTCGGCAAAGCCGTACCGGGCCTGCGGGACCAGGTGCTGTACGGCAAGGGCACGAAGTGGGAGGCCTGGCAACCGGCCTCCGGCCGCGTCCTACGTGTCCTCGGCTTCGACGGCGCGGTGGTCCGCGGCCGACCGGTCGGCACCTGGCTGTCGAGCCAGCACCGTTGGGAACCGGGCACCGGCCACGCGGACATCCCCGTCCCGGAGGCGCAGGCGGAGCTGGCCCGCCACTGGCTGCACGCCTTCGGGCCCGCGACGGAAGCGGACCTGAAGTGGTGGACCGGCTGGAAGGTCACCGACGCCCGCAGAGCACTGAAGGCGATCGAAGCGACGGAAGTGGCACTGGCCGACGGCACCGGCTGGCTCCTCCCGGACGACCTCGACCCGCTCCCGACGCCGCAGCCCTGGGCCGCCCTCCTCCCGGCCCTGGACCCGACGACGATGGGCTGGCAAGGCCGCGACTGGTACCTCGCCGAGGAGATCAAGCCGCACCTCTTCGACCGCGCGGGCAACGTCGGCCCGACGGTCTGGTGGAACGGCGAGGTCGTCGGCGGCTGGACACAACGCACCGACGGCACGATCGCCACCAAGCTGCTCCGCGACGTCGACCGCGAGGGCCAGAAGACGATCGCGGCAGAGGTCGAGCGGTGGCAGGGGCTTTTGGGCGAGATGCGGGTGACGCCTCGGGTTCGGACACCGTTGGAACGAGAGCTTGGTGGGGCCTGAGCTTCGCTCGCACGGCCACCTTCCCGCCGACTGCTTGGCCGCCCCGCTGAACACACGCTGGTGCGTGTGAGCCGCCGACTCGATGGTTACCGACCGCTCACCGCTCGCCGCTCACTGCTTGCGATTGCCTGTCGGCCGCCGGCTGCTTGACCGCCCCGCTGAACACACGCTGGTGCGTGTGAGCCGCCGACTCGATGGTTACCGACCGCTCGCCGCTCGCCGCTTGCGATTGCCTGCTGGCCGCCGGCTGCTAGACCGCTCGCCTGCTGGCGCTTCCGTGCCATGCGTCACAGACCGCGCGCCAGTCGCTGGCTCATGGTTCCGGCCAGCTCGCCGCGATTGTTGGCGAGCCGGACTGATCCACCTCGCGCAGCTGCCGGCCGTCACTCGCTTGGCCGCTCGTCCCCCTCTGCTGCCAGCTGACCTGCTGGTTTTCGCTCCGGTCGGCGCGCCGCCGACCACCTTCCGCGGCTGCTCTCCCCGCGCGACCATCCCCCTCGGTTCGCCGCATATTCCTTGACAGGCATATAACCACCGAGGCACACTCGCCTCATGACAGTCGCCGCAGCGTTCCAAGCTCTCGGCGAGCCACGCCGGCTGGCCATCGTGGAGCTGCTCCGCGAGGGCGAGAAGTCGGTCGGCGAGTTGTCCGAGCGCCTGGGCGCGAGTCAGCCGGCGGTGTCCAAGCACCTGCGGGCGCTGCGGGAGGCCGGGTTGGTCGAGGTGCGGCCGGATGCGCAGCACCGCTTCTACCGCATACGGCCCGAGCCGCTCGCCGAGGTCGACGACTGGCTGGCGCAGTACCGCTGGCTGTGGACCCGCAGCCTGGACCGCCTGGAAGCACATCTGGAAGACCGGAGGAAGACATGAGCGAGGCATCGTTGACGACCGGGGGTACTCAGGGGGCCGCGATCCGCCTGGAGCGCGTGCTGCCCGATCCCCCGCAGGTCGTGTGGCAGGCCCTGACCGAGCGCGACCAGCTCAAGAAGTGGTTCCCGTGCGACGTGATCGTCGACGGCGAACGCTGGGTGCCCGGGGCCGGGATCACCTTCCCGTTCGGGCCCGAGCCGGACGCGTTCACCATCAAGGGCGAGGTCCTGGACGTCCGCGAGCCCGAGTCCCTGTCCTTCACCTGGGGCGAGGAGACGCTGCGCTTCACCCTCACCCCGCAGGGCACCGGCACCCTGCTCGTCCTGGTCGACGAGCTGCGCCCGGCGTTCGCCGCACGCAACGCCGCGGGCTGGGAATCGTGCCTGGACCTGCTGGCCACCGGCACCCGCGACAAGGACGCGTGGCAGCCCATGTTCGAGCACTACACCGCCGTGTTCTCGCCGACCCTCGGCGAGCAGGAGGGCCCGCCGGCCGGCATGGCGTGAGCCGACACGGACGTCGCCACAGACGTCGCCACAGAGACGTCACCTCTTCGGATCAAGGCACCGAACCCACCGCCTACCGGATCCGTTTCCTGCTGGAAGCAGTACCACTCGAACCTGCCCAGGAGGAACATCCATGTCTGATACCCGCACCCCCACCCCCGCGCGGCCCCTCCTACGCTCCCCGTGGGCCCGGCGGCTGGCCACCGCGGCCGTGGCCGCGACGTGCCTCACCCTCGCCGCCGCGCAGTCCGGCGCCACCGCCACCGCGGCGGCCCGCTCGCCCTTCGTCGGCCCGCTGCACACCGTCTCCACCATCGCCTCCACGGTCCCGGCGAACGGCGACGTCAACCCCTACGGCGTCGCCGTCGTCCCCCGCAGCGTCGGACGCCTGCACGGCGGGGACGTCCTGGTCAGCAACTTCAACGCGGCCTCCAACCTGCAGGGCACGGGCACCACGATCGTCCAGGTGGCCCCGGACGGCACGGTGTCGCAGTTCGCCGCGATCGACCCGGCGCACCTGCCCGGCAGGTGCCCCGGCGGCGTCGGCCTGACCACGGCCCTGTCGGTCCTGCGCAACGGCTGGGTGATCGTCGGCAGCCTGCCGACGGCGGACGGCACCTCCGCGACCGCGCAGTCCGGATGCCTGCTCGTCCTCGACAGCCGCGGCCGGGTCCAGGAGACGATCACCGGCCACGGACTCAACGGCCCCTGGGACATGACCGCCCTGGACCTCGGCGACGTCACCGAGCTGTTCGTCACCAACGTCCTGAACGGCACCGTGGCCGCGAACGGCGCGACGGTCCACCACGGCTCCGTCGTCAGGCTCCTGATCAGCTCGGGCCCCGAGTACCCGCCGACGGTCCTGGACTCGCGCGTCATCGCCTCCGGCTTCGGCGAGCGCACGGACCCCGCCGCCCTGGTGGTCGGGCCGACCGGCGTCGGGCTGGACCAGCAGGGCACGCTGTTCGTCGCCGACTCCGTCGGCAACCGCGTCGCGGCGATCCCGAACGCGACCTGGCGCGGGACGGACGCCGGAGCGGGCCGCACCGTCACCGCCGGCGACGCGCTCAACACCCCGCTGGGCCTGGCCGTCGCACCGAACGGCGACGTGCTGACCGTCAACGCCGGCGACGGCAACCTCGTGGAGACCACCCGCGGTGGCGTCCAGGTGGCCGAACGGACGCTGGACACCAACGGATCGCCGTCCGGCGCCGGGAACCTGTTCGGCCTGGCGGTCGCCCCCGACCGGCGCTCGCTGTACTTCGTCGACGACTCCTCGAACACGCTGAACCGCCTGTCCGCACCCTGACCGACGCCAATCCACCGCGCCTGACAGCAAAGCAGTAGCCTGACAGCAAAGCAGTACCCAGAGCCCATCCTCGCACGGCGGCGGTCACGACGGCGATGCCGATCGTAGCCGCCGCCGGACCTTTGCCACTCCAGGTATTCACCTGACCTCACGCGGCAATCGGACCTCGAATCGCTGCGCGAACACGACTATGTCCATCATTGTCGGCACCTCCGTGCATTCGCCGTCTGCGACCGGATCGCACCGACTCCAGCTCGGCGCAGCAGACTCTTGAGTCGATCATCGATGGTCGGGCATCCTGGAAGGCTTGCCAGGCGCCGAGACAGACCGGCGCCTATTTCGCCGTGCGCGGATTTGAACCGCGCACTTCCGCGACAAGCCTTGTTCATCTAAAAGTTCTGTCAAGTACCCTATGCGCCTTAAGTGCTGATCTGTACTTTCCCTTGTGGGTTCAGCCCTGTCACGGGCCCTGCCCGGCCCTCAGAGCCTCATCGCCCTCACCCACAAACCCGTCCGCCACCTCTCTTCAGGAGAACCGGAATGCTCAGATCTGCCATCCGCCGTTTCGGGCTCGGCGTGGTCGCCACCGCGACCGCCGCGTCCGGCGCGATGCTGGCGCCGGCCGCCCACGCCGCCGGCACCTACAGCCTGCTGATCCTGCCCGACCAGGGCGAGAACGCGATCTACAGCTTCATCAACAGCGCCACCAAGACCGTCGACGTCACGATGTACGAGCTTCGCGACACCACCATCACCACGGCGCTGGTGAACAAGCAGAAGGCGGGCGTCCAGGTCCGGGTGATCCTGGACGGCAAGCAGACCTCGGTGAACAGCGCGGCCTACAGCGCCCTGCAGGCCGGCGGCGTGCCTGTCGTCTACAGCTCCTCGGCGTTCACCTACACGCACCAGAAGACGATCACCGTCGACGGCGCGACGTCCTGGATCAGCACCGGCAACCTGGACAGCACGTACTACGCGACCTCGCGCGACTACTCGGTCTTCGACACCGACCAGAACGACGTGGCGGCCGTCGAGCAGGTCTTCGGCGCCGACTTCACCGACACCTCGATAACCCCCGGCGACGGCGACAACCTGGTCTGGTCGCCGACCGACTCGCAGACCCACCTGCTCGCGCTGATCAACGGCGCCACCAAGACGCTGGACGTGCAGGAGGAGGAGTTCGGCGACCCGGCGCTGGTCAGCGCGATCGTGGCGGCGGCGCAGCGCGGCGTGACGGTGCGCTGCGTGCTGGAGAACACCGGCGGCAAGTACAACAGCCAGATCAGCCAGGTCGAGGCGGCCGGCGTCAAGGTCACGCAGTACACCTCGCAGACCGGTTTCTACATACACGCCAAGGCGATCGTCGCCGACTACGGCACGTCGAACGCGAAGGTGTTCCAGGGCTCTGAGAACTTCTCGGACAACTCGCTGAACCACAACCGCGAGCTCGGCCTGATCATCTCCGACTCCGGTGTGTTGACCGGTATCGAGAACACCTTCACCGCCGACTTCAACCAGACGCCGAGCAACGGTGGCGGCGGCAGCACCTCGACCGTGGCGGTCAGCAACCCGGGCAACCAGACCGGGACCGTCGGGACCGCGGCCTCCGTGCAGGTCTCGGCTGCCGACTCGGCTGCCGGCCAGACCCTGACCTACGCGGCCACCGGCCTGCCGGCCGGCCTGGCGATCAACAGCGCGACCGGGGCCATCTCGGGGACCCCGACCACTGCGGGCACCAGCTCGGTGACGGTCACCGCCACCGACGGCACCGGCGCTTCCGGCAGTACCGCGTTCAGCTGGAGCATCAGCTCGGCTGGCGGGACCGGCGGGACCGGCGGCTGTGCCGGCGCCGGCCAGCTGTTGGGCGACCCCGGGTTCGAGGACGGGAGCGGCGACAGCGCGTGGACCGCTTCATCCAGCGGCATCATCAACGACGACACCGCCGACGAGCCGGCGCATTCCGGTTCGTGGGACGCGTGGCTGGGTGGCAATGTCAGTACGACTGACACGCTGTCGCAGTCTGTTGCGATTCCGAGCGGCTGCTCGACGTACACGTTCAGCTTCTGGCTGCACACCGACACTACGGAGACCAGCAAGACCAAGGCTTACGACAAGCTGACCGTGCAGGTGCTGGACGGCTCGGGCAACGCGCTGGGGACGTTGAAGACGTTCACGAACCTGAACGCCAGCAGCGGTTACACGCAGCAGAGCATTTCGCTGGCGCAGTATGCCGGGAAGACCGTGACGCTGGAGTTCACCGGGACCAACGACTACGAGGACCCGACCTCGTGGATGATCGACGACACCGCGCTCACTGTTAGTTGACGTTGGAAGCTGGACATTGCTTAGAGGCCGCTCCCGGTCGCCGTTCGCGGCGGTTGGGAGCGGCCTTCTCAGTGCCCTGCTACCGGGGTTCAGAAGGCGTCGGCGTGCTCCTCGACCCAGCTGCGGAAGTCGCGCGGCTTGTGTCCGGTGAGGGTCTCGACGTCCGGGCTCACCGCGTGCGGGTGCTCCAGCGACCGCTCCCAGAACTTCAGGATGTCGGCCAGGATCGGGGCCGGAACGAAGGCTCCCATCTGCTGGCGCACCTGCTCGACGTCGATCTCGACGTAGCGGATCGGCCGGCCCAGCACCTCGCCGAGGATGCGTGCCTGGTCGGCGTGCGTCAGGAGCTCCGGGCCGGTGATCTGGTAGGTCTTGCCGTCGTGGCCCTCGGTGGTCAGGGCGGCCACGGCGGCGTCGGCGAGGTCGGCCTCGTGGACCACGGGAGCGGCGGCCTCGGCGTAGGCGCCGCGGATCTCGTCGCCGTTCTTGGTCTGGTAGCCCCACGGCAGGCTGTTGGCCGCGAAGGTGTTCGCGCGCAGGAAGGTCCAGCGCATGCCGGAGGCGCGCAGCAACTGCTCGATCTCGAAGTGGCTGGCAGCGATCGGACCGTCCTGGACGTCCAGGTCGTCGTCCACGGCTCCGGACGACAGCAGGACCACGTGCCGCACCCCGGCGGCCTCGGCCGCGGCGACGAAGTCCGCGCCGAGTCCCGGCGCCGGGAACAGGTACACCGACTCGACGCCTTCCAGCGCCGGGCCGAGGGACGCCGCGTCGGCCAGGTCGCCCTCGACGGCCCGCACTCCGAACGGCCACTCGGTCTGCGAGGGCCGGCGGCTCAGCGCCCGCACGTCGTGGCCCTCGGCGGCCAGCCGCTCCACGACGATCTGCCCGACGTTCCCGGTCGCACCCGTAATCAGGATCATGAGGTCTCCAGCCCTAGCTGCGTGAACGGTGTCCTTCTCGGACCCGCATGAGGAACACTAGGAGGACTTGCGGACAGGTTCTGTCCTCGTTTCGGGGCGGATTCCGGGCGAGTTCGGGGCAGGCTTCGGGCAAAGTTCCGGGCAGGCTCCGGGCAAAGTTCCGGGCAGGCTCCGGGTAGGTTCCGGCGCACTTCAGAGAGTTGGGAGAGCATGCTTCAGACCTCGGCGCGGCTGCTTCGTCTACTCTCGCTGCTCCAGTCCCGCCCGGACTGGCCCGGATCCGAACTCGCCGAGCGCATGGAGGTCACCACGCGGACGGTGCGCCGCGACGTGGACCGGCTGCGGGATCTGGGTTATCCGGTGGAATCCACGCCGGGTATAGCCGGGGGCTACCGTCTCGGCGTCGGCGCGGCTCTGCCGCCGCTGCTGTTGGACGACGACGAGGCGGTCGCCGTGGTGGTCGGGCTGCGCGGGTCGGCGGCGGGGTGGGTGAGCGGGATCGAGGAGAGTTCGCTGCGCGCGCTGAGCAAGATCGAGATGATCCTGCCCTCGCGGCTGCGGCACCGCGTCAGCAGCCTGCAGTCGGCCATCATGCTGTTGCCCGGCGACTGCCCGGTCGTGGACGCCGCGCTGCTCACGGCATTGGCGGCGGCGTGCCGCGCGCACGAGGGCGTGCGCTTCGGGTATCGGGAGGTGACGCGGCGCGTCGAGCCCTACCGCGTGGTCAGGGCCGGACGGAACTGGTATCTGCTCGCCTACGACCTCGACCGGGACGACTGGCGCACATTCCGCGTGGACCGCGTCGCCGGCCCGATCCAGCCGGGGGCGCGCTTCACGCCGCGGGCGGAGCCGGCGGGTGGGACGGAGACTTATGTGTCGGACTCGCTGACACGTGCGCCGTATCGGTATCAGGCCACGATTTTGTTTCACGCACCGCTGGAGAAGGTGGCGCAGACCACGACGCCGACGGCGGGGCGGCTTGAGGCGCGCGACGAGGATTCGTGTTTGTACTACACGGGGGCTGAGGCGCTGGACACGATCGCTGTTTACATCGCGCTTAAGGGGGTTGAGTTCGAGGTGCTGGAGCCGCCGGAGCTTCGGGAGTTTGTGGGGGATTTGGGGGCGCGGTTGAGTCGGGCTGTTGGTGGGGTGGGTGAGTGGGTGGGTGGGTGAGTGGGTGAGTGGGTGGGTGAGTGAGGCGCGTCGTGGTCTAGCAATGGTGCCCGAGTTGCGGTCGATCTGTGGGGTTACAGGCGATTTTTACGGCTTCGCGCAGGGGTTGATGACCTCGCAGGGGGACGCAGTTCGGTTGTGCCCCGCATGTTGCGTTGGCGGCTGGCGGTTTTCGTGGACACGACCACGCGTTGGTCCAAATGTGGGCACAGCATCTCGGCGGCTGGCGGTTTTCGTGGGCAAGACCGCGCACCGGTCCAAATCTGGACACAGCATCTCGGCGGCTGGCGGTTTTCGTGGGC